>JANMMX010000388.1:0-1544 GCA_031373605.1 Allobosea sp.
GTCGAGGAGAGGTTGGTCGAGGCGTTCTGCAGGGCCTGGCGGGCCGCACCCTGGGCAGTCTCGACCAGCTTGGTGATGGCCTTGATGCCCTTGTCGGCGGCCTCGACCGTCTTGATACCGAGACCGATGCCGTCAAGCAGACGGTTGAGATCGCTGGCGCGGTTGTTGAGGCCGGATGCGGTGAAGAAGTTGGCAGGATTGTCGATGGCCGTGTTGACCTTCTTGCCGGTGGCAAGGCGGGTCTGCTGGACGGCAGCGGCGGCCTGTGAAGACTGGATGGAAGACAGCGCGGCGCGCACGCTTGACGAAAGCGAGATGTTGGACATTTGGATCACCTTTCTGGTGAGACTGAACACGGGAAACTTCGTTCCCGATCGGGTTGTATGTCCCGACAAATGCAACCTTAGAGAGTATCTATAAACGAGAAGTTAAATGGAAATACACGCATAAGTTATGGTTAATGAAAGATGAAAGCGGACTCTGCGCATGGCCAGACAACAAAAAACGGCGCCATTGCTGGCGCCGTCTGTGAGACTTGCTGGTTCAGACTGTCGATGCTGAAGGGGGTGGCACCGGTCGGATGATCGCCCCCTCACCCCACCTTCTGATAGTCCTTGATGTCCGTGAATGCGATCTCGGGCGCGCGTTCGGAATCGTATTTGAGCGTGAAGGTCGAGCTCGCCATGAAGACGGGATCGCCATCCAGATCATCAGCCATCACGGATGGTTTGTGCTGTATGAACTTGTCGAGCGCCACCTTGTCGTTCGCTGAAATCCAGCGGCAAATCGAGAACTGGCACGGCTCGAAGTCGACCGGGATGCCATATTCTGCATCGATCCGCTCCTTCAGCACATCGAGCTGGAGAGCACCCACCACGCCGACGATGGGCGGCGCGCCATCATGCGGCAGGAAGAGCTGCACCACGCCTTCTTCTGCCATCTGCTGCAACGCCTCGCGCAGCTTTTTCGATTTCATCGCATCCTTGAGCTTGATACGGCGCAGGATTTCCGGCGCAAAACTCGGCACGCCACGGAAGAGGATGTCCTCGCCCTCGGTCAGCGTGTCGCCGATGCGCAAGGTGCCGTGGTTGGGGATGCCGACAATGTCGCCGGCATAGGCCTCGTCCGCCAGCTGCCGATCCTGCGCGAAGAAGAATTGCGGCGCATTCACCGGCATGGGTTTGCCTGTGCGGATCAGCTTGGCCTTCATGCCGCGCTTCAACGTGCCAGAGCAGACGCGCAGGAAAGCGATGCGGTCGCGGTGGTTGGGGTCCATGTTCGCCTGAATCTTGAACACGAAGCCGGTCATCTTCGGCTCGCCCGCCGCGATCATGCGCTTGTCGGTGCTTTGCGCGCGCGGGCTGGGGGCGAGCGCGCCGAGCGCGTCGATCAGATCGCGCACACCATAATCCTTCAGCGCCGCGCCGAAATAGACCGGCGTCTGCGTGCCTTCGCGAAAGGCCTGCATGTCGAGCGGCTTGGTGCCTTCGGCCGCCAGCGTCACCTCCTCGCGCCATTCTGCCGCCTGGCCGGGGCCGGGCAGG
>JANMMX010000031.1:0-11938 GCA_031373605.1 Allobosea sp.
GCGAACCGACACCAACCTCGCGCTCGCCCATGTGCTGCTGCACGCGACGCCACGCGTCGAGGTTTTCACCTTCGGCACAAGGCTGACGCGCCTCACGCGCGCCCTGAAGCCGAAGAACCGTGAGCAGGCTCTGGCAGCCGCCTCCAGCCTCGTCGCAGACCTTGATGGTGGAACGCGCATTGGCGACGCGCTGCAGGCCTTTCTCGCAGTGCCAAGATTTGCCGGCTATACACGTGGTGCAGCTGTGGTCATCCTGTCAGACGGGCTGGAGCGGGGCGAACCCACAGCCATGATTAACGCCGTGCAGCGTCTTGCCGCGCGCGCCTGGCGGATCGACTGGCTGACCCCGCTTGCCAGCGATGCAGGCTACCAGCCGCAGACCGAAGCGCTGGCGGCCATCCGCCCTCTGCTCGCCTCGCTGGGTGATGGCGGCAACACAGCCGCAATCTGCCGCCGTATCCTCGCTCTGGGCCAGAGCACCTCCAGCCGTGTGAGCGCCGCATGATCGACGCGCATTTCCACATCTGGCAGCAGGCCGACCTGCCGTGGCTCACCGGGCCGATGCAGCCGCGCATCTTTGGCCCCTATGAGCCGATCCGGCGCGACTATCTGATCGGCGAATATCTCACGGACGCCAAAGCTGCGGGCATCACCGGGGCGGTCTATGTGCAGGCGAACTGGTCGCCGGATCGCTATCTTGATGAGGTGGCTTTCGTGGCCTCCGCATCCGAGCAATCCGGCTTCCCGATTGCCATCGTGGCCTATGCCGATCTCCTCGCAGAAGACGCTCGCCCGCAGCTCGATGCGCTGGCAAAAGTCCCGCGCGTGCGCGGCGTGCGCCTGCAGCTGCACTGGCATGAGAATGCGCTTTATCGCTTTGCAAAGGCACCTGACCTTTGCAGCGATCCGACCTTGCGCCGGAACATCGCGCGGCTTGGTGACTATGGCTTCAGCTTCGATCTTCAGGTGTTTTCTGGCCAGATGGCGGGCGCTGCCGAGCTTGCAGCTTCCTGCCCGGATGTAACTTTCGTGCTCCAGCATGCCGGTATGCTGGAAGACCTGACGCCCGGCGGCATCGCGCAATGGCAGCAGGGTATGGCGCAGCTGGCGGCACAGACCAACGTCGTCAGCAAGCTCTCGGGCCTCGGCACTTTCCTGCGCAGGAACGACCCTGCGCACATTGCCTTTGTCGCCAGCCAGACACTTGCGCTGTTCGGCGCCGAGCGCTGCCTCTTCGGCTCCAACTTTCCGATCGAGAAGCTCTGGACGCACTATGGCGCGCTTTTCACTGCACATCAGACCGCCGTGCCGATTGAGCATCACGACGCGGTTTTCAGCACAACAGCCAGACGGGTCTACCGGCTGGCCTGAATGACAAAACGGGAGGACAGACATGCCACTTGAAATCAAGGTGCTCGACTTCGGCGACATCGAGCTTGAATCGAGCTTTCTCGTGCTGGGGCGCGGCTGCGGCCAGACACGGCGCGTGCCAACCTACGGGTTCCTCATCCTCGGCGGCCCTTGGCCTGTCGTGGTCGACACGGGCTATCGCAGCAACCAGATCATGGAAAGCCTCGGCATGCGTGGCCTCCAGTTCCACGAGAACATGATCGAGAACCAGCTGATGAAGCATGGCGTGCGCATGGGTGATGTCCGCTACGTCTGTCACACGCACCTGCACATCGACCACGCGGGGAAAGATGACCTCTTTCCGATGAACACCAGCGTCATCATCAACCGCCGCGAGCTGGAATATTCGGTCTCGGGCCTGATGCATCCGCAATATCCCGCGCCCGACATCAAGCATCTGATCGACCGGCTGCACACCAAGGATGCGCTGCGTCTCGAAGACCTCGAGATCACCGGCATGATAGAGCTTTTCCCTGGCTGCTATCTGGAAGCAGCAGGTGCGCACACCGAAGGCTCGATGAACGTGCATGTCGATACAGCTGAGGGTCGGGCGATCTTGTGCGGCGATGTGATCTATGATTTCAACGACCAGCTGGTGAACCCGTTCCACGAGCTGCACCACATGGAGCCGCGCGTCACCGGCAACCATGGCACTTCGAAGCGCGCCGAGAAGGCAGCCATCAAGCGGCTGATGAACGTTGGCACGTTCCTGCTCCCGGTCCATGACAAGCCGGCCAAGGTTCATGCGGGCCATGTCATCGGGCGGATGGACATGGCCATCCCCGGCCCCATGACCCAGAGCCTTCCGGCCCGCAGCTGGTTCCCGATGTAACGTGGCAGCAAAGCCATCAGACTTCTCGGGAGGCAGGGACACATGACAACGCACATCGCCATCACGCCTGCCTTCAACGAGCTGCTCGATCTCTGGTCGCCGGTGCGCCAGCTCGGCTCCGGCTTCGCGTTCTCGGAGGGGCCGATCTGGCACCCGAAAGAGCATCACCTGCTCTTCTCGGACATGCCGGGGGATGTGCGTCGCTGCTGGGACAAGTCCGGCATCCGCGAAGTCATGCGGCCCGCCAACAAGTGCAACGGCATGACCTATGACGGCGAGCTGAACCTCATCGTCTGCGAACACGCCACCTCCACCGTGGTGCGCGAGCGGAGTGATGGCCGACGCGAAACGCTGGCCTCGCATTTCGAGGGGCGCGAGCTGAACTCGCCCAATGACGTGATCGTCAAGTCGGATGGCGCCATCTACTTCTCCGATCCCTGGTATGGCCGCATGCCGATGTATGGCGTTGAGCGGCCGCGCCAGCTCGGCTTTCAGGGCGTCTACCGCATTCCGCCCGCAGGCGGCGCGCCACAGCTCCTGGTCGATCGCACGATGTTTGACCAGCCGAACGGGCTGTGCTTTTCGCCCGACGAGAAGCTGCTCTACATCAACGACACAGCGCAACAGCTGATCCGCGTGTTCGAGGTGCTGCCCAATGGCATGCTGGGCACAAGTCGCATCTTCGCGTCCGGCATTGTGGCGACGTCCGAGCCTGGTGTGCCCGATGGCATGAAATGCGATGCGAAGGGCAACATCTGGGTCTGTGGCCCTGGTGGGGTCTGGGTGTATGCGCCGAAGGGCGATCTGATCGGCAAGGTGCGCGTGCCGGAACTGGTGGGCAATCTTACCTGGGGCGGGCCCGACCTGCTGACGCTGTTCATGACAGCGACCCACTCGCTTTATGCAGTCGACACAAAGGTCGGGCCGAGCACCAACCAGCCTTACCTCAGAACAGCTGGTGGCGGCTCGCGCGCAAGCGGCTCGCCCGCCCAGACGCGTCCGGCCGAAGACATCGCCCGCAACGGCACCAAGAAGTCGGCACCGGGCTATGTGCTTGATCCTGACCGGTGCGCGCTCATCATTCAGGACATGCAGAATGATGTGGTGATGGAGGGCGGTGCCTTTGCGGCCTCCGGCTCACCCAGCCATTGCAAGGAACAGAATGCCATCGGCAACGCCGCCCGGCTGGCAGCCGCCGCGCGGGCCAAAGGCGTCGCAGTGATCCATGTCTGGTTCGTCGCCGACCCTGGCTATGCCGGCATGACCATCAACGCACCCCTGTTCGAGGGCCTGACGGATGCAAAGGGCCTTGTGCGCGGCACCTGGGGTGTTGCCCCCGTGCCGGGGCTGGAGGCCAGGCCCGGCGATCTTGTCGTCGAAAAGCAGCGGATGAGCGCCTGGGAAGGCTCGCGGCTGGAAACCGCACTGAAGGCGATGGGTCGAGACATCATCATCGTCGCAGGCGCCTGGACCAATATGTCAATCGAGCACACCACGCGGACGGGCGCAGACAAGGGCTACTACATGATCGTGCCCGAGGACTGCTGCTCCACGATGAACGCCGAGTGGCATTTGGCTTCCATCAACTTCGCGCTGCAGCAAGTCGCCGTGGTGACGGATGCCGATGCGCTCATCGCGGCGTGGAACTGATACGTTCCGGATGCCTTGCTTCCGGGATGTGTCCGTTCGCGTGTGCCAGAAGTGCGCAGGCGCCATGCTTGACTCGCATTGCGACGGGCGCAGTTCTTTCGCTACGTTGAGCTGACTCGAAGAGTTGTCCTCAGTCAGGAGCCTTTCTTGAACACACAAGCCAGCCGCCCGCCTGTCTCTGAGAACCAGAAGCAGATCACGTTTCTCTATTACCGTGACCTGCCCGCCGCGATGCGTTTCTATGAGGATGTGCTGGGTCTGACGCTTGCGATCGATCAGGGCTGGAGCAAGATCTATCGCGTGACCGATGGCGGTTATGTCGGGCTGGTGGACGAGACGCGCGGCAGCCATCGCGCCAACCCGATCAAGCCGGTCCAGCTCTGCATTCGCGTCGCCGATGTCGATGCCTGGCACGCCTGGATCATGACGCACAATCCCGAAGGCATGCGCGGGCCACGCTCGAACACAGAGCTCAAGATCCGCGCTTTCGTTTTCAATGATCCGGAAGGGTATCAGGTCGAAATCCAGTCGGCCCTTGCCGCAGATGCATGAGTATTTCGCAACGAAACAGGGAGAACGGTCATGACCAGCATTCGTTTTGGAGCCTTAACACGCCGCACGGCGCTCGCAGCCACCGCAGCCGCTGCCCTGCTGCCGAAAGCAGCGCAAGCTCAGGCGAAATCCCTGACCATTGCGCTCACGGCCGACGCCATCATCCTTGATCCGCATGCGGCAAACGAGCTTTCCGCCAACATCATGTTCTACCACTTCTATGATGCGCTGGTGCAGCGCACGCCGGAACTGGAGTTCAAGCCAAGCCTCGCCGAAAGCTGGCAGGTGGTGGACGACACGACCTGGGTGTTCAAGTTGCGTCGCGGTGTGAAGTTTCACAATGGCGACGAGCTGAAGGCATCGGATGTCGTCTTCACGGTCGAGCGGCTGAAGAAGGCGCTGATGGCAAGCCTTGTGGCCAACATCTCGGCAGCGCGCGCCATCGACGACTACACGGTCGAGTTCAAGACGCCGAAGCCCTATGCCGTGCTGCACATGGCGCTCGCCGAAATCCTCATCATGAGCGAAAAGCACACCAGCGGGCGGGCACCTGAAGAAGTCGGCCTGAAGCCGATGGGCACGGGGCCGTATCGTCTGGTCGAATGGATCAAGGAAGACCGCCTCGTGATGGAGGCACATCCGGATCATTGGCGTGGCAAGGCCAAGGTCGAGCGTGTGACCTTCCGCCCCATCACCAACCCCGCGACGCGGACAGCGGCGCTGTTGACCGGCGGCGTCGATGTGATCCAGGACCTCTCGGTGCGCGATGTCGCCAGCGTGCGGGCCAACAATGCCTTCAATGTCATCACGCGGCCAAGCCTGCTCAACATCGTGCTGGCGCTCGACCTGCGCGACAAGTCGCCGACCATTGACCTGCCGGTCAACCCGATGAGGGACCGGCGCGTGCGCGAGGCGATTGTGCGCGCCATCAATGTCGACGGTCTGCGCACAGCCGTCATGAACGGCTTCTCGACGCCAAGCGAGCAATATGTGCCATCGTCGCATCTTGGCTATGTGCCCGGCGCCAACTTCCGGCAGCTCTACCCGTTCGATCTGGTCAAGGCGGCTGCCTTGATGAAGGAAGCCGGCTTTGAGCGTGGCTTCACCATGACGCTCGACACTACGAACAATCGCTATGTCAATGATGCAACCATCGCCCAGGCGCTGGCAAGCATGCTGGCGCGCATCAACATCACGCTGAACCTCAATCTGATGCCGCGTGCCAATTTCTTCGGCTACATCCGCGTGCCATCTGACAAATCGAGCTTCATCATGAGCGGCTGGGATACGCCATCGGGCGATGCCGGCAACATGTACAACGTGCTGCTCTACAGCCGTGGCCGCAAGACCGGCTATGGCCAGGCCAACCGTGGTGCCTATTCCAACACTGCTTTTGATGAGGCCATCGATAAGGCCGACGCCACTTCGGACATGAAGAAGCGCAATGAATTCCTGCAGGAGGCGACCAGAATCGCTGTGCAGGACATTCCGATGATTCCGGTCCATTACGAACAGGACATTTACGCGGCAAAGAAGAACGTCACGGTTGTTCCGCGCATGGACAAGTTCATCTGGGTCTACGAGATGGATGTCACCTGATGGCATGGCATGGGCCGTCTGCGAAGCCTTGTCTTTCGCAGACGGCCCAGCTTGTATCTCGAAGCCCGGCCGAGCGCCGGGCCTGTTCTGCAAGCCACCGGCGGATCACGCCTGAAGGACACCCGTGTTCGGTTATCTGATCAAGCGTTTCATCCAGATGATTTTCGTTCTGTGGATCGTCTCGGTGCTCGTCTTCGTGATGATGAGCTTCACGGGCGACCCGACCTACATGATGGTGCCGCTTGATGCGACGGACGAGCAGATCGAGCAGGCGCGCCGCATCCTGGGTCTGGACCAGTCGCATCTGGTGCAATACTGGCGCTTCCTCGGCAACCTTCTCCAGGGCGATTTTGGCCGCTCCTTCGTGTTCCGGCAGCCCGCGCTCCAGCTGATCATGGAGCGGCTGCCGGCCACGCTGGAAATCGTCGTTCTCGCGATGATCATGGCGCTGACACTCGCCATTCCGCTCGGCGTCTATGCCGGAGCCTATCCGCAGCGCGCCGGCAGTCGCGCGCTGATGGCGGGTTCGCTCGTGGGCATCTCGCTGCCGGGCTTCTGGCTTGGGATGGTGCTGATCTTCATCTTCGCAGTGAAGCTGCAGATATTCCCGTCTTCGGGGCGCGGGCCGACAACGGTGATCTGGGGCATCCGCACCAGCCTGACCAGCTGGGAGGGTTTCAAGCATCTTATCTTGCCCGCGATCACGCTTTCGGTCGGCACGCTCGCGATTCTGATGCGCATCATCCGCGCCGAGATGATGGAGGTGCTGCGCCAGGACTATGTGAAGTTTGCCCGCGCCAAGGGAGCTGCCAATCGCGTTGTGCTGTTCAAGCACGGCCTCAAGAATGCGCTGATCCCGCTCATCACCGTGTTCGGACTGATGCTGGGCGACCTGATCGCCTTCGCCACGCTCACCGAGACGATCTTTGCCTGGCCCGGCATCGGCAAGCTGCTGGTCGACTCGATCTATAGCGGCGACCGGACCGTGATCGTGGTCTACCTGATGTTCGTCGCCTTCCTGTTCGTGATGGTCAACTTCCTTGTCGATGTGGCCTATGCGCTGATCGACCCGCGCATCAAGGTGGCCTGAGCCATGGCTGCTGATACCCGCGAACCCTCGGTGTTCCAGCGTTTCATGGTCTCTGAGCTGGCCCATAACTGGCGGCGCAGCGCCTCCGCAATCGCGGGCACGGTCATCATCATCAGCTTCATTGTATTGGTGACGGCAGGGCCCTACCTTACGGCGCAGAACCCATATGACGTGCGTCAGCTTGACATCATGGAAGCCTTCAAGCCGCCAGTCTGGCTGGAAGGTGGAACCGCACAGTATCTTCTGGGCACGGACCAGCAGGGCCGCGATGTCTGGGCCAGCATCGTCTATGGCAGCCGCATTTCGCTGTTCATCGGCCTTGTGGCCATGCTGGGCTCGGTGCTGATTGGCGCGACGCTGGGCCTGATCGCCGGCTATTATGGCGGCAAGCTTGACGCGATCATCATGCGCATTGCCGACATTCAGCTCTCGTTTCCTTCAGTGCTCATCGCGCTGTTCCTGATGTCCGCCTTCGGCACTGGCGTCGACAAGGTGCTGATCGCGCTCATCTCTGTCGGCTGGGTCGTCTATGCGCGCACGGTGCGCGGCGCAACGCTGCGCGAAAAGAGCCGCGAGTATGTCCAGGCTGCGCGCGTCTCAGGCCTGCCCAATTCCAAGATCATCTTCAAGCATGTGCTGCCCAATGTGCTGACACCGCTGATCGTGATCGCGACCATACAGGTCGGCACCTTCATCCTGATCGAGGCCTCGCTCAGCTTCCTCGGCGTCGGTGTGCCAATCACCCAGCCTTCACTCGGGTTGCTCATCAAGAACGGCTTTGACGTGCTCTTCAGCGGGCTGTGGTGGATTTCGGTATTCCCCGGCCTCTTCATCATGCTGATCGTCTTCGGCATCAACCTGCTCGGCGATTTCCTGCGCGATGAGCTGAACCCGAGGCTGAAATGATGGTGGAGCGCGATGCGCCGCTGCTCTCGGTGCGAGGGCTGAAGACCTGGTTCCACACCTTTGGCGGCGTGGTTAAGGCGGTCGATGGTGTGTCCTTCGATCTCGCTCCGGGGGAAATTCTCGGCATTGTTGGCGAGTCCGGTGGCGGCAAATCGATGGTCGGCTTCTCGATCATGGGTCTGATCGACAGGCCCGGCCGGATTGAAGCAGGCGAAATCGTCTTCGACGGGCGCGAACTGACGAAGCTCGATGATGAGGCGATGCAGGGTATACGCGGACGCCAGATCGCGATGATCTTCCAGGACCCGATGACGGCGCTGAACCCGCTCTACACCATCGGGAACCAGCTCGAGGAAATGCTGACGCTGCACACCGATCTCGGTCCGGAAGCGCGCCGCGTCCGCTGCATCGAGATGCTGACCGAAGTTGGCATTCCCCAGCCGGAAGACAGGCTGAATGCCTATCCGCACCAGTTCTCCGGCGGCATGCGCCAGCGCGTCGTGATCGCAATCGCGATGATCGCAGGCCCGCGCCTGCTGATCGCCGATGAGCCGACAACCGCGCTCGATGTCACCATTCAGGCACAATTGCTGCGCCTGATGAAAGCGCAGGTCGAGCAGCGCAGGACCGCGCTGATCCTCATCACGCACGACCTTGCAGCCGTGTCGCAGATGGCTGACCGGATCGTGGTGCTCTATTGCGGGCGCGTGGTGGAGATCGGGTCAACCGCTGCGCTGATCGCGGGTCCGCGCCATCCCTACACGCGCGGCCTGCTCGACTCGATTCCTGCAAACCATCAGGGGCGATCGCGACTGCCGCAAATTCCCGGCACCGTGCCGGACATCCGCAAGTTGCCGGTCGGTTGCAGCTTTGCGCCGCGTTGCCCTCGCGCCGAGCCACGCTGCCATGCCGATGCGCCCATGCTGGTGACAGACAGGACAGGCCGTGCCTATGCCTGCCACTTTCCGCTTGAGGACACAGCATGAGCATGGCGCCCTTGCTCCAGGTCAATCAGCTCGAACAGCGTTTTGACGCTTCCGGCGGCTTCTTCGAGCGGCTCCGCTTCGAAAAGGGCCGCATCAGCGCGCCGCGCCGCATCGTGCATGCGGTCAATGGCGTCAGTCTCGCCATCCATCGCGGCGAGGTGCTGGGTCTCGTTGGCGAAAGCGGTTGCGGCAAGTCCTCGCTCGCCAAAACCATCATCAAGCTGCACGAGCCGACCTCTGGCTCGATCATGCTTGATGGCGAAGACATCACTGGCCATGACGCAAAGGCAATGCGGCCGGCGCGCCGCAAGATGCAGATGATCTTTCAGGACCCCTATGCCTCGCTCAATCCGCGCCAGCAGGTCAGTGACATCGTGGTCGAGCCCTGGCGCGAAGTCGTTGGCGGCACGGCTGAGGCTGCGCAAGCGCGCGCGATGGAGCTGCTCGCTAAAGTCGGTCTTGGAGCGGAACATGCCGCACGCTACCCGCATCAGTTCTCAGGCGGCCAGCGCCAGCGCATCGGCATTGCGCGGGCGCTCTCGGTCAACCCGGAGCTCATCATCGCCGATGAGCCGGTCTCGGCACTCGATGTCTCGATTCAGGCACAGATCCTCAACCTGATGATGGACCTGAAGGATGATTTTGCCTTCTCCTACCTGTTCATCACGCATGATCTGTCGGTCGTGCGCTTCATCAGTGACCGCATCGGCGTGATGTATCTTGGCTTCATGGTCGAGACCGGACCGCGCGATGCCATCTTCGAGAACCCGCGCCACCCCTACACACAAGCGCTGCTGAAAGCGGCGCCGCGCGTTGGCCAGGCCCTGCCGCCAGCTTCAGAGCAGCTGACAGGCGAGGTGCCCAGTGCCTTCAGGCTGCCGGCAGGTTGCGCCTTCCGCACGCGATGCCCGCTGGCTCATGGGCGCTGCGCGGCCGAGCGTCCTGTCCTCAGGCATGTCGGTTCTGGCCAGTCTGTCGCCTGCCACCTCCATGAGGCAGACGAAAAGTCCATGCCTGCTGCAAACTGATGGAACGCCGCATATGAGCCAGCACATCACAATCACCCAGCCTCGCGCCGTGCTGGATGATCCGCATGCCTGCACCGATTCCAGCGACGTGCTCAGCATTTTCGGCGCGCTGTTCGAAGGTCTGGTGCGGCGCGGAGCCTCTGGCTATGAACCCGCGCTGGCCACGCAATGGTCCATGTCAGACGATGCAAGAAGCACAACGTTCATGCTCAGGCAGGGCGTGCGCTTCCATGATGGCAAGCCTTGCGATGCAGAGGCCGTGAAACACTGCCTTGAGCGCATGGCGAGGCCTGACATGGGGGCGACGCTCGGCGCGCCGGGCGTTTACTCGCAATATCTCGTTGGCCTCAAGATCGAGATCATGGACCGCGAGCGACTCAAGCTCACCACGGTCGAGCCCATCGCCGACATTCTCGACATCCTGCATGTCGGCCATATCGTCTCACCCCACGCACTTGCAGATGCCGGAGACGATCTCGCCAGGCGCGCTGTCGGCACGGGCCCTTACCGGCTTGAAGATTGGCGCGATGGCGAAGAGGTGCGCGCTGTGGCCAACCCTGACTACCACGGGCGCAAACCCGCCTTTGGTGTGGTCAGCTGGAAGCGCGGCGCAACACCGGAAGACCGCCTGGCCATGCTGATGGACGGCCAGGCGCAGGTCGCAAACGGGCTGGAGCATTCCCCGGAGACAACGCTTGATCCGGGTCTCTTCACAGCACGCGACTATCTCAGCCCCGTCGCGCTGATCCTGATGTTCAATTCGGCCCGCGGCCCGGGCGCTGATCCACGCGTGAGACTGGCGCTCAATCTGGCCATCGATCGTGAAGGCCTCGTGCGCGATGTGCTGCACGGCGCGGGCCAGCCGCTGCATGGCTATGTCAGCCCGGTGCATGATGGTGCAGATCCTGACGCGACAGGCTTCGCGCATGACCCTGCCAAGGCGAGGCAACTTCTCGAAGAAGCCGGCTATGGGACCGGCCTTGAACTGAACCTCTATTGCCCGACGCGATTGCCGGATGAGGCGCAGGCACTTGTCGCCGTGTTGGAACGCCAGCTCGCGCCCGTTGGCGTCAGTTTCCGCACGCATCTCGAGCCTGACCGGGTGCTCTACGCCAATCAGGTGCGGCTGAAGAACATCCACGATATCTGCGTGTTCGATTCCAGCCCGATGAGCTGCTTCCGCGTGCTGCACGAGAAGATTGATTCCCGTGTGAAGGGATCGTGGTGGGAAGGCTATGCCAATCCCGAGGCAGAGCGGCTGATGGACATCGCCCGCCGCACGGTCGAGGCGAGCCAGCGCTTTGCCATCCACCGCCAGATCTACCGCCTGTTGCAGGCTGACCCGCCCTGGCTCTACATCTACAACCACCGCAGGACCATTGGCCTGGCAGGCCAGCACCCATCCTTCTCCATGCGCCGCGACGGCGTGCTTGATGTGCGGAGATTGCCAGCATCCGGCTTGCGATAGCTCACGCCCGCACCACCTTCGTGCTGCGCGAGGTCGAGAGCAGCAGGTTGGTCTCGCTCACCCTGATGGAAGGTAGCAGCCGGATCCGGCGCAGCACGGCGTCAAGTCCCGTCAGGTCCTGCGCGCCGATCTCGACCACAAGATCCCATTTGCCATTGGTGGTGTGGATGGCCGCGATCTCCGGGAACCCGGACAGGGACCGGATCACCTGATCGGTCGAGCGACCCTCGATCTCGATCATCATGATGCCGCGCACCGGCAGGGCATCGGCATCGCCCTTCACGATCACGCTGTATCCGACAATGTCGCGGCTCTGCTCCAGCCGGGTGATCCGCGCGCGGACAGTCGCTCGCGACAGCCCAAGCTCGAGCGCCAGATCAGACAGGCTGCGCCGGGCATTGTGGCGCAAGCTGGCGA
>JANMMX010000060.1:0-1882 GCA_031373605.1 Allobosea sp.
ACCGGCGTCGAGGCCCAGGCAGTCACCTTTTCCAGCAGCGGATCATAGGCGCGCGTGATGACGGCGCCCGAATAGGCCGTGCCGCCATCGATGCGGATGCCGAAGCCCATCGCCCCGCGATAGGCGGTGATGCGCCCGTAATCGGGCACGAAATTCTCTTCCGGGTTCTCGGTCGTGATCCGGCATTGCAGCGCGTGGCCACGCAGCCAGATGTCGCCCTGCGGCGGAATGCCCACTTCCCAGTCCCCGTCCGCGCCCATCACGCCGATGCGCCCGCCACCGGCGATCCGGATCTGCGCCTTGACGATGTCGAGATCGGTGACAACCTCTGTCACCGTATGCTCGACCTGCACGCGCGGATTGACTTCGATGAAGTAGAATTCGCCCGTGTCGCAATCCATCAGGAACTCGACCGTGCCCGCCCCGAAGTAATCGGTCGCACGCCCGATCTTGAGCGCGGATTCGCAGAGCGCCTGCCGTGTGGCCTCGTCAAGATAAGGTGCCGGCGCGCGCTCCACGACCTTCTGATTGCGGCGCTGGATCGAGCAGTCGCGCTCGAACAGGTGCACCAGCGTGCCGTGCCGGTCACCCAGGATCTGCACCTCGACATGCCGCGCGCGCCGCACCAGCTTCTCGAGATAGACCTCGTCCTTGCCGAAGGCGGCAGCAGATTCGCGCCGCGCGGCATGGACCTTTTCAAGCAGCTCGGCTTCAGTCTCGACCACGCGCATGCCGCGCCCGCCGCCGCCCCAGGAGGCCTTCAGCATCACGGGGAAGCCGACCTGCGCCGCCAGCCGCTTCACCTCGGTGGCATCCTCCGGCAGCGGCGGCGTCGCTGGCATGACGGGCACACCCGCCGCCACGGCGACATTGCGGGCGGCAACCTTGTTGCCAAGCGTGCGCATGGTCTGCGGGCTCGGCCCGATGAAGATGATGCCGGCCTGCGCGCAAGCCTCGGCAAATTCCGGGCTCTCGGAGAGAAAGCCGTAGCCCGGATGAATCGCATCGACATGCGCCTCCTTCGCAACCCGGATCACCTCCTCGATGGAGAGATAGGCCGCAATCGGCCCCATGCCCTCGCCGACACGATAGGCCTCATCCGCCTTGAAGCGGTGCAGCGAGAGCTTGTCTTCCTCTGCATAGATCGCGACCGTTTTCAGCCCGAGTTCGGTCGCGGCCCGGAAGACGCGGATCGCGATCTCGGAGCGATTGGCGACAAGGATCTTGCGGATTGGACGAACACTCGGCATGGCGACCCTCAATAGACAGACACAGGTAAACTGTTGATATTGCAACAGTTTCAACTGCAACAAACATGTTGCAGCCGCAGAATCTGCTTAGAGAGTTTCGTGAGGTGCGTCGAGTCGCACTGACAGTTCAGGCCGCGCGCCGAAAGGGCGCAAACCAGCCAAGCCCTGCCAGAGTGCCTGCCTTCGGGCGGTATTCGCAACCGACAAAGCCGCCATAGCCGAGAGCGTCCAGCTCGTCGAAGATGAAGGGATAGTTCAGTTCCTCGATGTCCGGCTCGTGGCGCGAGGGCACGCTGGCGATCTGAATATGGCCAATCATCGGCAGCATTTGACGCAGGCCCATCACCACATCGCCATGGATGATCTGGCGGTGATAAACGTCATATTGCAACTTCACATTCGCCCGGCCACCTAGCCCGATCAGCCGCGCCGCCTGCCCGAAATCATTCAGGAAGAAGCCCGGCATGTCGCGCGGGTTGATCGGCTCCAGCATCAGCTCAAGCCCCTCGGCACTCAGGGCATCGGCAGCAAAGCGCAGGCTGTCGAGATAGGCCGCTTCCGCATGCGGATCGCTGGCATCCGCCAGGCCCGCCATCATGTGCAGCCGCTTCACGCCCGTGGCCTTGGCATAA
>JANMMX010000285.1:0-1883 GCA_031373605.1 Allobosea sp.
CGCACCCGCACGCTCCAGCGCCTTGTCCCGCTGGCGCACGCGCCTGTTCGGCACGCCGGTGACGGCGGCGGTCTCGCTCGCCATCGGCCTGCTCATTGTCTGGGCGGGCTGGCCGATCCTGCGCTGGGCCATCATCGATGCGAACTGGAATGGCACGACGCGCAACGATTGCACGGCGCCCGGCGCCTGCTGGGTTTTCGTGCGCGCCCGCTTCGGCCAGTTCATGTATGGGCTTTATCCGGTGGATGAGCGCTGGCGAGCCAATGTTGCTGGCCTGATTGCACTGGCCGGTGTGGCGGCCATTCTTCTGGCCCCTGCACGGTTCAAGCTGCGCCTGGGTTTGGCTGTGCTGGTGATCGTGCCTGTGCTCGGCATCTGGCTGCTGGCAGGTGGCCTTGGCCTGAAGCCCGTCGAGACGCGAGACTGGGGTGGGCTGATGCTCACCATCTTCATCTCGGTCTATGCGAGCCTGATCGCCATTCCGCTCGGCATCCTGTTTGCGCTGGGGCGCCAGTCGCAGCTGCCGCTGATCCGCACTCTCTCGGTGGTGTTCATCGAGTTCTGGCGCGGCGTCCCGATCATCGCCGTGATCTTTCTGGCCTCGCTGCTCCTGCCGCTCATCATGCCGTCGGGCGTCGGTGTCGACCGGCTGGCGCGCGCCATCATCGGGCTGGGCTTCGTCATTGCCGCCTATATGGCAGAGGCCATCCGTGGCGGCTTGCAGGCGCTGCCCAAGGGCCAGGCGGAAGCCGCGACCGCGCTTGGGCTGAGCTACTGGAAAACCACCGGGTTGATCGTGCTGCCGCAAGCTTTGCGCATCTCGCTGCCCGCCATGACCAACGAGTTCATTGCGCTCATCAAGAACACGACGCTGGTGCTGGTGGTCTCGATCCTCGATCTGCTGGGCGTGGCGCAGGCCTCGATTGCCGACCCGAACTGGGTGGGCATGAACATGGAGGCCTATGTGTTCTCAGGCTCGATCTACTGGCTGATCTGCTTTGCCCTGTCGCGCTGGAGCAAGCATCTGGAAAATCAGGGCGCCAAGATGCACCGGTAGGTTTTGCACCGCTAAGCCGCGCATCGTTAAGCTGCGCCTCAGAACAGCCCCTCGACGCGACCCTGCGCGTCAATGTGGATGCGCTCGGCTGACGGTGAGCGTGGCAGGCCCGGCATCGTCATGATGTCCCCGCAGATTGCCACGACGAAGCCAGCGCCCGCCGACAGGCGCAACTCACGCACCGGCACGAGATGGCCCGATGGCGCGCCGCGCAAACTCGGGTCCGCCGAAAAGGAATATTGCGTCTTGGCCACACAGACCGGCAGATCGCCAAAGCCTGCCGCCTCCAGCTCGGCAAAGCGCGCCTCGATCTTTGCGTCCATCGCCAGCCCCGCCGCGCCATAGATCTCGCGGGCCACTGTCTCCAGCTTGGCTTTCAGCGGCATGGCGTCAGGATAGAGCGGCGCAAACTGCGCGTTGCCGCTGTCGGCCAGCGCTGCCACCTTCTGCGCCAGCTCCTCCGTGCCCTTCGAGCCCTCGGCCCAATGGCGGCAGATGACGGCCTCGGTGCCAAGCTCATTCTTGCAATAGGCCGCGATCAATGCGTGCTCAGCGGGCGTGTCCGAGGTGAAATTGTTGATGGCGACGATGGCGGGCACGCCGAATTTGGCGATGTTCCGCACATGGCGGCCAAGATTGGCGAGGCCCGCTTTCAGCGCCTCGAGGTTCTCGGTGCCAAGCTGGTCCTTGGCGACGCCGCCATGCATCTTGAGTGCGCGCACGGTGGCAACAATGACTACGGCAGCCGGTTTCAGCCCGGCCTTGCGGCACTTGATGTCGAAGAATTTCTCGGCACCCAGGTCCGCGCCAAAGCCAGCTTCGGTCA
>JANMMX010000078.1:0-1504 GCA_031373605.1 Allobosea sp.
ATCTGGAGCGCTGATGACAAGGCCATCGCGCTGTCCGCGCTTGAGCTTTTCGACATGACGACGATGGCCGGCCAGCGGGCCGAGTCACTCTCCGGCGGCCAGCAGCAGCGTGTGGCGATTGCCCGCGCGCTGGTGCAGGAGCCCGACATCATCCTGGCTGACGAGCCCATTGCCTCGCTCGATCCCCGCAACACCAAGATCGTGATGGACAGCCTGCTGAGGCTCAACAGCCATTTCGGCATCACGGTCCTGTGCAACCTGCATGATCTCGACATTGCCAAGGAATACTGCACCCGCCTGATCGGCATGGCGCAGGGCCGTGTCGTGTTTGACGGCCCGCCCGAAGCGCTGACCGAGAGCGAGGCGCGAGACCTCTACGGGCTTGAGGCGCATGAGGCGATGACCGTGCTGCCGCCGATGGCAGCCCCCACCAACATCCTTCCGGCTCAAGTCCTTCCTGCCGTTGCCTGAACCACAGGCGGGATTTGCCGCCTGATCTTCCTCGAACCGTCTCAATCTGGAGCACCCGACCATGACAATGACACGCCGCACCACGCTGGGCCTGACCGTGGCTCTCGCCGCGATCGCGACAGCTTCATCCGCTTTTGCGCAGGACTGGAAAGCCAAGTTCCCCGAGCTCGTCTATGCCGTTGTGCCTGCCGAGAACGCCTCTGGCGTGACCGAGCGCCAGGGCCCCTGGATGGAGTATCTCTCCAAGCAGCTTGGCGTGAAAGTGACGCTGCGCATCGCTTCTGACTACGCGGCCGTGATCGAAGGCCAGCGCGCCGGCACCATCCACATCGGCGATCATGGTCCGTCTTCTTACGTTCGCGCCCACACCGTGACCAATGGCGGCGTTGAGGCTTTCGCCTCGATGCGTGCCGTTGACGGATCGACAGGTTATTTCTCCGTAGCATACACCAAAACGACAGCGCCCGGTGCCAAGCTGGAAGACTTCAAAGGCAAGAATCTTTGCCTGGTCGACCCGAACTCGGCTTCAGGGTTCAACGTACCGATGTTTTCGATGAGCAAACTCGGCATTGAGCCTGACAAATTTTTCGGCAAAGTCGTGAATGCTGGCAGCCACGAGAACGCTGTCATGGCCGTGCAGCAGGGCACCTGCGATCTGGCATTCAACTGGTGGAATTCGGAAGAAGACTCCAATCTGAGCCGCATGGCCAACAAGGGCATGGTGAAGAGTGCCGATTTCAAGACCGTCTTCAAATCCGACCGTATCCCTGGCTCGCCTTACGCTTACAACACAGCTTTGCCGGCCGAGCTAAAAGCAGCCATCGTCAAGGCCTTCATGGATGCACCGAAGAACGATAAGGCTGCCTTCGACAAGCTGTCTGACGGCAAGTCACCCGGCTTCGCCCCGGCGCAGCACAGCGACTATCAGGTCACCATCGAACTGCAGAAGTTCGTCGATGACCTGCGCAAGAAGCGCGGCTCCTGATCTCTCTGATCCTGCTTCCGGGCGTCATCCTCGCGGATGACGCCCGTT
>JANMMX010000092.1:0-2598 GCA_031373605.1 Allobosea sp.
CTTGGCTCATGTGGGCTGCTCTGTTTTGAAGGACTCGATTACGCCACGCATCACATCCCTCGCTCGGAATAGTGCCCAGCTTCGACGGGGGATATGATCACACGAGACCTGACAATTAACCTTCCACCATTGATGAAATTAGTCATTTGTTCAACAGCAAGTCCCCGTTCTTCATTTGCAACGGCATCAGGGGCTGCTGCCCAGGCGTTCCAGTGAGCCACGAATTCTTCTTTGGTTTTCGGTACCGCTGAAATCACCTCCTCAGGCTGCACAAAGGGGAGCGATGAAACATTCCCAGCCTCGTGAAATCCAGATGCGGTGTTGCCACCCTCTGGCGGGCCCTGGATATCGCGTTGGCGCTGGTCGACGCAAGGGGATGCCCCGAAACCGTGCCCGCTTTGTTCCAGCAGCCTGGCTTGCAAGGGATGTATCGGGCTTGGCTGCCCGGTCAGCCGAGGCCGTTGGCTAGGCGGGGCTAGAGCCGCCACCTCATCGGGTCCGTCTGGTGCGGCTCGCCTGTTGTTCTGCTCAGGGGGGTCTGGCTGATCATTCAGAGGCAAAGGACGCTGGGAATTGTTATTGGATATTCTCTTCATGAAAAAACCTGCTTGAGTTGGCCCCAGGCGAACCGGACACCCTCATCAGTCAACGGCTGAGAGCCTGGAAGTGTGCTGGGGGGGGCAATCATGCCAGGGCTGCAACGGACAACCCCCCGTGTTCAGGGGTGACAGGAGACGGCTCTATCGCGCAAGTGGAGTCTTGCCGAACGAATCTATGTCTTCAAAATTGATCTCGCTGTCGGGCGCGATGGTGCTGAGCACCTGCTGATATCGAGCCTGGGTGTCCGACTCGAGGGGTGCGTCGTCCGCCCCTGCGGCGGCCAAGACACGCAGCACCGCTGATTGAAGCGGCGTCAAGCGGTGAATCGCTCGCAGCGCCTCTTGGTTGGCTGCCTGGATTTGATCTTCCACGCACTGGGTGACGCGTTTGGGAATGTCTTTGGGCCGCAATTCGCACAACATCGTTATCCACA
This sequence comes from Allobosea sp., assembly GCA_031373605.1. Taxonomy (GTDB): domain Bacteria; phylum Pseudomonadota; class Alphaproteobacteria; order Rhizobiales; family Beijerinckiaceae; genus Allobosea. The sequence goes on from JANMMX010000092.1 coordinate 1,034, forward strand.
GCAAGAAAGTCTTGCATCGCCCGATGCCGATGCCCATGACAACGCCATGGCCGAGAGCTTCTTCGCCAGCTTGGAATGTGAACTGATTCACAGTCGCAGTTAGCAAACGTTGGCCCAATCTTGCGTTGCCGTACCCAGAGGCCAGACGCTTGCCTGATCGACGCCGACGCGCAGCACCAGTCGCATCAGGGCATCGAGATCGCCAACGGGGCGCCATGCAAACAGACGGCAGGCGCAGGGACTGATACCCTGTCAAAGTAGATTGGCGTGCCGATCGATGGGTACGCTTGTCCCACCCTATAGGCACCAAAAAACTCGTGAATGCCGTCCTGCCACCACCACTCGAGGCGCCCCGCAGCGCCGTCGACATGCTCAACAGCGCGTGCTTCTGCTTGAGCCTTGACCAGAGCGCGCTGGCGCGTGCGCTCGATTCGGAACTGGGCCAGCCAGGTCTTTCAGAGATGGTTCGCCAGCGCCGCCCGTTTCTCTTCGCAGCACTGCCCGTGTTCGTCGCGACACCGCAGTTGTATCGCATGGCGCAGGTGATGCAGGCCGTGGAATCGGTGGTGGCGCTTCCAAGCTACCGGGAGCAGGTGCTGGACGCCGCGCCGGCCATCGCGCGGCTGGGCACCCGGGGGCCACTGGGTGCATTCTTTGGCTATGACTTCCATCTGAGCCATGGGCATCTCGGGCTGATCGAGATCAACACCAACGCGGGCGGAGCGATGCTCAACGCCGTGCTGGCGCGAGCACAGCATGCCTGCTGCAGATCGGTCGATTCCATGGTGCCCACGCTCGCCAGCGTGACAAGCTTCGAGCAGCAGATCGTCGCCATGTTTCGGCACGAGTGGCAATTGGGCGGGTTGTCGGCGAATCTGAAAGCGGGCCTGAGGGCGGGTCTGACAAGAGGCCAGGCTCAAGGCACACGACCGCTGACCAGTATCGCGATCGTCGACGTGGCGCCGGAGGATCAATACCTCTACCCCGAGTTCCTGCTGTTCCAGCAGTTGTTCGAGCGGCATGGCCTGCGCGCCGTCATCGCCGACCCAGCCGCGCTCCAATGGCGCGGCGGCGTGTTGTGGCACGGCGATCTGGCCATCGATCTGGTCTACAACCGGTTGACCGATTTCTACCTGGAGCAGCCGGGCAGCGCCGCGCTGCGTGAAGCGTACCTGCAACAGGCCGTGGTGCTGACGCCGCACCCGCAGGCCCATGCGCTGTACGCCAACAAACGGCTCCTCGCGCTGTTCAGCGATGCCGCGCGTTTGCAGGCGTTGAAGGTACCGCAAGCGGTGCAGGACGTCCTGCTCGAACATGTGCCGCGCACCGAGCTGGTCGACGCATCCGATGCGCAGCGCTTGTGGGACGCGCGCCGCAGCTTGTTCTTCAAACCTGTCGCGGGCTTCGGTAGCCGCGCGGCCTATCGGGGAGACAAGCTGACGAAGCGGGTCTGGCAGGACATCCTGGCCGGCGACTACGTCGCCCAAGCGATCGTCACGCCAGGGGAACGGGTGATCGACGACTCGGACGCGATGAGTGCAGAGAGGGCAACCAAGGCCATGAAG
>JANMMX010000153.1:0-10417 GCA_031373605.1 Allobosea sp.
TCGGCATCATCTGTGCGCACCAGCAGACGGCGCTGAAAGGCGCCAATCGAGCCCTCCAGCGCGCTCATGTGCTGGTCGGCAATCAGGCAGGGAATGTCCGCAGAGGTCAGCAAGGCCTCGACCGCACCCAGCAGTACAATATCGTTGGAACGTATGATCTCGATCATGCCTGCATGAGGACGCCAGCGCGCGACAGGTTTCAAGCTCTTTTGTCAGACAGCCCGCGACGCCATGCCTTCATCTGTGGCAACCGAAGCACTGGCGCTTCGGCAACTGCTCGTGGCATTGTCCGCGCAAAGCAACAGCAGGATCGCGAGCGTGGGCGTCGTCATACCTTTCGAGGACAAGGAATCCGGGGCCAATGCGATTGTGCCCATTCTCGACCTGACGCGCGCCGACATGGAGCGCGTAAATGCCATGATCCTGTCGCGCACCGGCTCGCAGGTGACAATGATCCCCGAGGTGGCCAACCACCTGATCTCGTCCGGCGGCAAGCGCCTGCGGCCCATTCTCACCCTCGCCTCCGCGATGCTTTGTGGCTATCACGCAGAAAGCCATGTGAAGCTGGCGGCCGCCGTCGAGTTCATGCACACCGCCACGCTTTTGCATGACGATGTGGTCGATGACAGCGACATGCGCCGGGGCAAGCCAGCCGCCCGCATGCTCTGGGGCAACGAGGCCAGCGTGCTGGTCGGCGATTTTCTGCTCGGCCAGGCCTTCAAGATGATGGTCGAGGTCGGTTCGTTGCGCGCGCTCGAAATCCTTTCAACCGCCGCCTGCCTGATTGCCGAAGGCGAGGTGATGCAGCTTGCCGCCGCCAAGAACACCGAGACGACCGAAGACGAATACATGGCCGTCATCCGTGGCAAGACCGCCGAGTTGTTCGGCGCGGCCTGCGAGGTCGGCCCGGTGATTGCCGGAAGCTCGAAGGCCGCCGCCGCCGCCTGCCGCAGCTATGGCCTGAATCTCGGCATCGCCTTCCAGCTGGTGGATGATGTGCTGGATTATGGCGGCGTAGCCGCCAAGCTCGGCAAGAACACGGGCGACGATTTCCGCGAAGGCAAGATCACGCTGCCTGTGGTGCTGTCCTTCCGGCGCGGCTCGGAGCAGGAGCGTGCGTTCTGGACACGCACCTTGCAGGCGGGCGAAATCGGCGACGGCGATTTCGAGACAGCGCTCGGCCTGATGAGAAAGCACCGCGCGCTTGATGACACGATCGACCGTGCGCGCCACCACGCCAAGATGGCGCAGGACGCGCTGGGACTTTTCCCGGCCTCAGCCATGCGCGAGGCGCTGGAGCAGGTGGTGGAGTTCTGCCTGTCGCGCGCGCATTGAGCCCTGTTTTCTGCTGCTGAAAAAACAGGCTGGCCACTGCGGGCCGATCTTGCCACTGTGATGCCATCCGATCCTGGGAGCTTCGCCATGTCGACCCGTCGCCACGTTCTGTCCCTCGCCGCCGCCACTCTGGTTGGCGCCACCATGCCTGCGCACGCCCATCCGCATGAGCCAGGCATGAACGTCGAGCAGATTGCTGCCATCGAGCAGCAGATCCATGCGTTTCGCGCCGAGATTCGCACGGCGATTGCGGCAAAGGACGTCAAGCGGCTGCGCGATCTTTATGCTGCAAGCTTTACCCACACCCATGGCTCCGGAAAAGTCGATGGGCGCGATGCGCGCATTGTCTCGGTGCTGGCCGGCGACCCCGTGATCGAGACTGCCAACGCTGACGAGCTTGCAATCCGCGTCTTTCACAGCGACACGGCCATTGTGACGGGCAAGAGCCCGATCCCCAATCTGACCGACGGCAAGACCTACGAGTTCCGCTGGATGGCGGTCTATGTTCGGGTCGGTGGTGAATGGCATCTGGCCTCAAGCCAGGCCACAAGGCTGCCCCCGACGACAGCCTGAGCGACTGCTCAGGACAAGTGCCGCTCAGCGCAGCACGGTTGCCCTGATCCACCAGCCAGGTTTCTGCCGCGAAAGTGCCTTGGTGGCAGCAGCGGACTGGCGGCAATCCGAAAACAGCGCAAAGCATGTCGCGCCTGAGCCCGACATGCGCGCCAGCAATGCGCCCGGTTGCGCCCTCAGCGCATCCAGCGTCTCGCCAATCGCACCGGTCAGCGCCATCGCGGGGGCTTCGAGATCGTTGCGCGAGGCCGCAATGGCCTCCACCACAGCGGTGGCAGAGCCGGGCCAGCCTGTGCTCATATCCTGCTGGTCCGGCCCAGCCTGCATCGTGCCCGGCACCAGCCCAAACGCAAGAAACACATCAGCTGTCGCGACCGGCACACGCGGATTGGCGAGCACTGCGAACAGCTTGGGCAAAACCAGCTTCGGCCCCAGCCTGTCGCCAATCCCGGTCATCTCGCAGGCCTGCGATCGCAGGCAGACCGGCACATCCGCGCCTGTCGCAAGCGCAGCTTCAAAAAGCGACGGGTCTGTCGGCGAAAATCCATTGAGTTTTGCGAGCAGGCGCAGCGCCGCAGCTGCATCAGCCGAGCCGCCTCCCATGCCGGACGCCACCGGCAGACGTTTCACCAGATGAAAACTGCCGAGCCTCAGGCCCGGCTTGCGCGTTGCCAGCGCAATTGCCGCCTTGATGACGAGATTGCTGCTCGCATCGCCGCAAGCGGCGGCCTCTGGCCCGGACATCTCGAGCGAGAGCGCATTGCCCGGATCGAGCGACAGCGTGTCACCAGTGCCGGCAAACATCACCAGGCTCGACAGTGCGTGATAGCCGTCCGGGCGCCGCCCGAGCACACGCAGGGTCATGTTGATCTTGGCGGGTGCCCGCGCTGTCAGGACAGGGGCCGACATGCAGATCGGCGTCAGCCGCCATCCTTCTTGATCTCGGTGGCCGCTGTCGGGCCGGCATCGTCCAGCCCTTTCTCGATCTTCAGCAGAATCCTGGGCAGGTCTTCCGGCTCCGGGTTCAGGTCGCGCGCATGGTTCCACTGGAAGGTAGCTTCCAGCTTCCGGCCGACCTTCCAGTAGGCATCGCCCAGATGGTCATTGATGACCGGGTCGGATGGCTTCAGGTCGATGGCGCGCTCGAGTTCGCGCACCGCTTCGTCAAAGCGACCGAGGCGATAATAGGCCCAGCCAAGCGAATCGACGATATAGCCATCGCGCGGGCGCAGCTCGACCGCCTTCTTGAGCATGCCGAAGGCCTCATCCAGATTGATGTTCTGGTCCACCATCGAATAGCCGAGATAGTTCAGCACCAGCGCCCGTTCGCGACCAAGCCCCTCGGGGATCAGCAGCAGTGCCTTGCGGAAATCAGCCTCGGCTTTCGGCCATTGCTTGGTGCGCTCATGCGCGATGCCGCGAAAATAGAACAGGTTCCAGTGCGAGCGATCCGGCTGGCCGATTTTCTCGATGGCCCGGTCATAGGCGGCACCGGCCTCGACAAACTTCTTGCGCGAGCGTTGCAGGTTGCCAAGCGCCGTGATCGCATCAGAATCATTCGGGCGGCTGGAAATCAGCGCCGTGAGGTGCGCCACCGCATCATCGGACTTGCCCAGCTGCTCAAGACCAAGCCCGATCTGCACATCAGCGCTGGACTTGAGCGGCGAGGTCGCCGGCATCTTGTCATAGACCACCAGCGCATCATCAATCTGCTTCACGCGCTCCAGAATGTCGCCAAGCGTCAGCACGGCCAGGTCATGCGTCGGGTCGAGATGCAGCGCGAGACGCAGGTAGACGATCGCCGCTAGCTCATCGCCCTGACGGTTGCCGGCGCTGGCCAGCCCATAGAGGACTTCTGCAGCGCCCTGCTGCGCTGTGGAAACATTGCGCGCCAGCGGCTCGTTGCGCTCAAGCTTGCCCATGGCATCCCGGATGATCGGGTGGTTGGGCAAGAGCGCGTCGAACTCGGCATAGGTCGCCTTCGCAGCCGCCGTGTCACCACGGCGTGCCTGCAGGCGCCCCCAGAAATCGACCAGCCGGAGCGTGGTGCGCTCCTGCTCATAGGCAGATTTCATGCGCTTGGCTGCTTCTGCACCATTCCCGGCGATGTCCTGCATCAGGCCCGCATGATAATCGCGGAACAGGTTGTACGAGCTTTCGCCACGCAGCCGATCCACCGACTCGATGGCGCGCGCGGTCTCGCCTGCGCCCAGATGGGCCCAGCCCGCCAGCAACGTTGCCGTGATGTCGGCTGCCCGCCCGCGCCCCCCGCGCTGCAGGAAGGTGCGGGCACTCTGGTATTGCCGGTTCTTCAATGCCCGCACGCCAAGCGCCAGCTGCGCCAGGCCGTTGGTGGCATCGCGCTGCACCAGCCGTTCGGCCGCCTTGAACGCATCGGGCATCGCTCCGTCTGCGAGAAACGCCACAAATCCGCGCTCCAGCAGGTCCGCATTGCGCGGATCGCCCTTGATCGCCTCACGCAGGAAGGTCGCGGCTGCGCCTGAATCTTTGGCAGAACCCGCGATGATGGCCGCGAGATAATTGCCTTCTACACTGTCGGCAGGCTCAAAGCGCTCGGCCACGCGCGAACTGGCCGTGCCTTGCGCCAGTGCGCCGCCCTCCAAAGCCGCCATCCAGCCGGCGGCCAGGCCCGCGATCAAGGCCAGGCGAACAACCCGCCGCCCCGCCATCTTCTGCCAATGCATCATGCGTATCGCTTCAAACAGATCCAGCGCGCAGGAGGATGCCGACGCGCGACGCAAACCTTGAGTGTCACGACAGAATGGCGGTTTCCGGGCGCGACGACAAGCGTAAGACGATTGAGCCCATGAGGGAAAAATTCACCATACGTCAATTGGTTCATGCGATTTTGCGACGATGAATCAAAGCGCTCCCTTTTATGCGTCCGCCTCCGCACTTGCGCTCACATGTCGCGCCGGGCTGTCCCGGCTTTCGACACGCATTCACGCGGTCGCGCTCATCGGCGTTCTGGCGGCGGGTGCTGTCGGGTTTACCGGGTGGCAATCGCTCCGGAAGGTCGAGGCCGCAAACGCCGAACTGCTGAAAGCCACACAGCTTCAACAGCGCATTGACGAGCTTGGCGGGCATATCGCGCTGGCCAAAATCAGCCATCTGCGCTTCATGCGCACCCGGCAGGCTGAGGACAGCAGCAATTTTGGCAATGCCCTGCAGTCCGTCGCCACGGATTTCGCCGCGCTGGCGATGAACCCTGCCGATCTGGCAGCGGCTCCCGAGCTTGCCGAAATCCAGAAGCTGCTGGCGCAGACACGCGCCGAGTTTGATTTTGTCTCCGATGACCAGAAGAGCCTTGGCTACAACCGCAATACAGGCCTGCTGGGCCAGCTTGAGAAGGCGGGCATCGAACTTGAGGCGGTCATGCGGGCCGCCATGCTTGACAACCCTAATGTTGCGGTCATGCGGCTTGCCGCCACTGTGCAGCAGCTGCGCAAGTTCGATGCGCTGTTCGTATCCACGATGGATGTCAGCTATGACGGCGACTTGGCGATGGCTGCTGATCGTGTGGAGCGGCAGGCCGCGCACAGCGATCTGCCTGCAGGCCTGGGCACGAAGGTGTTAGCCGCGCTGAAGCACTACCTCGCCACTTTCGAGGACTGGAAGGCAAAGACGCAGGCCCTCGATACCGAACTCGTCCGCCTCGATGGCGTTCTGGTCAAAACGGATCCCTTGATCGAGGCCGCAACGAAGAACGTTGGCGCCAGGATGACGGCCACTGTCCTTGACCGCGAGCAGACCCAGCAGCAAGCCGCGCTGAATCTCGTTCTCACCCTGTTCGGCTGTCTGCTGGCGGCCATTCTGGCCGCCCTTCTGGTCGGTCGCAGCATCACAAGGCCGCTGGCAAGCCTGCGTCAGGCGATGGACGCTCTCGCGCGCGGCGACACCGGCATCCGCATTCCGTCGATGTCCGCCACCAACGAGATCGGCATCATGGCACGGGCCGTCGCTGTGTTCCGCGACACCGCACAGGAACGCGCCACATTGGCCGGCGACCAGATGGCCGAGGCCAATGGCCGGGCCAGCCGCGCCCAGACACTGGACAGGCTGATTGTCGATTTCAACAACCGCATGGTCATGCAGATCGAGGGCCTCGAAGACGCGGCCAACCGCCTTGGTGGCGCATCCGACACGCTGCGGCAGGCGGCGGACAGCGTCAGCGACCGCGCGGCCTTTGCCGGGCAGGCCTCGGCCAGCACATCGCAGCAGGTGGCCAGCGTCTCGAGCGTGGCCGACCAGCTTGCCGACGGCATCCGGGCGATTTCCGAGCGGGCCTCGCAATCGTCAAGGGTCGCGGTCGATGCCAGCCATCGCGGTTCCGCGACGGTGACGCGCATGGGCGATCTGGCCAACCATAGCAGCCGCATTGGCGAGGCCGTCAGCCTGATCAATGCCATTGCCTCGCAGACCAACCTGCTGGCGCTCAACGCCACCATCGAGGCGGCGCGCGCGGGCGAGCATGGTCGGGGTTTCGCAGTCGTTGCCGCCGAAGTGAAGCAGCTTGCCGCGCGAACGGCGGAAGCCACCCACGAGATTGCCGAGCAGGTTGGCGAAATCCAGTCCGCCACAAAGGCGATGGAAACAGCGGTCAGCGCCGTCAATTCCGCCGTGTCGGACATGAATGGCGTGGCAACCGATGTTGCGGTCTCCGTGACGCAACAGGGCCATGCGGTTGACGAGATTGCCGCGACTCTGGCCTCGATCGCGCTTGAGGCGCGCACCGGCGCGCAATCTGTTGCCGAAGCCAGCCAGGCAGCCGAAGCCTCTGCTGCCACGGCAAGCGACGTTCAGGAACTGGCGCAGGACCTCTCGGCCAGCTCGCAGGCCATCCGCCGCCAGGTCGATGATTTCCTGGCGCAAGTCCGGGCTGCCTGAGTCGGCACGACCTGAGTCCGGGCTGCCCGATTGCACGCCTGACGTGGTCGCAGGAAGCGCCTCACATGTTCGGGTAGTTTGGCCCGCCAGCCCCTTCCGGCACCACCCAGGTGATGTTCTGCGCCGGGTCCTTGATGTCGCAGGTTTTGCAATGGACGCAGTTCTGCGCGTTGATGACAAAGCGCGGCTCGGTCTTCGCCTCGGCATCCTTGTAGACGATTTCGTAGACGCCGGCCGGGCAATAGAGCCGCGCCGGCTCGCCATAAAGCGGCAGGTTCTGCGCCACGGGGATTGATGCATCCGTCAGCTTCAGATGGGCCGGCTGGTCTTCCTCATGGTTGGTGGCCGAGAGGAACACCGAGGACAGCTTGTCAAAGGTCAGCACGCCATCGGGCCGCGGATAGGTGATGGGCTTCACCTCTGCCAACGGCTTCAGCGTTTCATGGTCGGCCTTGCCATGCTTCATCGTGCCGAAGGGCGACAAACCCGTCAGCTGGTTCAGCCACATGTCGACGCCGCCCAAGGCCACGCCGCCAATCGTGCCGAGTTTCGACCAGAGCGGCTTGACGTTGCGCACGGGCTTGAGATCGCGCCCGATGGCAGAGCCGCGCCAGCTGTTCTCATAACCCACAACCTCGTCATGCGCCCGCCCCTCGGCCAGCGCCTGCGCCACATGTTCAGCCGCCAGCATGCCCGAATGGATGGCGTTGTGGCTGCCCTTGATGCGCGGCACATTGACGAAGCCGGCCGCGCAGCCCAGCAGCGCGCCGCCCGGAAAGGTCAGCCGTGGCACCGATTGCCAGCCGCCCTCGGTGATGGCGCACGCGCCATAGGCCAGCCGCTTGCCACCCTCGAACGTCTCGCGGATCAGCGGATGCGTCTTGAAACGCTGGAACTCGTCGAACGGCGAGAGCGTCGGGTTGGTGTAGTTCAGATGCACGACGAAACCGACGGACACCAGGTTCTCGTCGAAATGATAGAGGAACGAGCCGCCGCCCGTGCTCATATCCAGCGGCCAGCCGAAGGAGTGCTGCACGAGACCCTTGCGATGCGCGTCGGGCTTCACCTGCCAGAGCTCTTTCAGGCCGATGCCATATTTCTGCGGATCGCGGCCCTTGTCGAGCCCATAACGGGCGACCAGCTGCTTGGTGAGCGAGCCGCGCGCGCCTTCGCCCATCAGCGTGTAGCGCCCGCGCAGCTCCATGCCGCGCGTGAAGCGCTCTGACACCGTGCCATCCTTGGCGATGCCCATGTCGCCGGTCGCGATGCCAACCACCGCGCCCTTGTCATCGAACAGCAGTTCGGAGGCCGCAAAGCCCGGATAGATCTCGACGCCGAGCGCTTCCGCCTGCGCCGCCAGATAGCGCGCAACCACGCACAGCGAGCCGATGAAATTGCCGTGGTTGTCCATCAGCTTCGGCATGGCGAAATTCGGCAGGCGGATGCCGCCGGCCGGCCCCAGGAACAGGAACTGGTCCTCCGTCACCTCAGTCGTCAGCGGGCGGCTGTCATCAACGCGCCACTCCGGCAAAAGCGCATCGAGCCCTGACGGATCGATCACCGCGCCGGAGAGAATATGCGCGCCGATCTCGGAACCCTTCTCGACCACGACCACGGACACATCCGCATTGATCTGCTTGAGATGAATGGCCGCCGCCAGGCCCGCCGGGCCACCACCGACGATGACGACATCATATTCCATCGCCTCGCGCGGCTCGGCTTGTGCCTGTGTCAGGTCCATCGCATCTCTCCCAAAATGTCGCTTGCCATCAGATAGTTTATATATGAACTATCTGATCAGAAAACTCAAGCTGTCCTCGATCACCATCAAATCTCGAACAGCACAAGAGTGATGCAACCGCGCGTCCGCCGATGCAAGTCGGGAGATGGCCGCAGGCGGCGGGAGCGGGATGGGCGGATGTGCACGGCCATCCGTCACCATCCCCGTCATTCCGGGCTCCGCTTTGCGGCCCCGGAATGACGGGGATAGTTGGGGTGAAAGCAACGCTGAACAACCAATGCAAACTTCTTGCAAAACCAGCAAGATCATCCCCACATCTGCATCCTGGGAACGGGATGCTGACATGACTATTCTGGAAGCACTTGCGCTAAAGGCTGCAGGCGTCAGCACGGTCAAGCTCGCGGGCTTTGCCATTGCCTGCTTTGGTATGGCGGGCTCGGAGCTGGAAGAGCTTGGCATGAAGGAGGTTGGCGATCTGGGCGGCAAATTGGCTGAGGCCTTTGGTGGTCAGGGCCCCGCCAACCCGTTCTCAAGCTTTTGCAACGATGTGACCAAGCGCATTGAGCGTGTGGTCATGGACCGAGCCCGCTCGCCGCGCCACCGTGATCCCGCTGTGGTGATGGCTGATCTGGCGCAGGCGCTGACGCATTTTGGCGCCGCGCTGCCGAAAATGCTGATCGGCCCGCAGGAACTGGCGGCCCAAGACCTCGACCCCACCAAGATTGCCACCTTCCTGCGCAACCGCATGGCCGAGCTGGACAAGACCTTCCTGCCCTTTGGCCAAGGCTCGGACAACCACGAGGCGCATGAACTCGCCTTCGAGATTTTCCGGCAGGCCTGCGAGGCAGCACTCAGCGATGGCAAAGCGAAGGACATTCTCGCCCTGCCCGTGGCGCGCCAGGCCCTGCAGCGGGTGGGGCGGTTCGAGAACAAGCTGGACACAGCCGCTTGGCTGGATGCCACGCGGCACGCCGAAATGATGGCCGCCATCGCACGCGACAAAGGCATCGAGCCGAAGTACCTCGCCGTGCTGTTCGAGAAGGCGGAGATGGACACAACCATTCCGCATGGCCGTGAGGAAGAATACATCCGTGCCGCCGTTGACGCATTGCTGGCGAAAGGCGCGGAAAAACTCACGCCAAGCAACCTCGGCTCCGAGATTGACGCCGCCCTCATCGAAGCACGCAAACGCATGGCCAAGGCTGACGCCGAGGGGGCGCTGGCTGTACTGGACAAGCAATTGGCGCGTGAGGCCGATGAGCGACTTGACAAGCAGCGAGGCGAGGCCCTGCTCTGGTCAGAAAAAGCAGACGTGCTGGCGCTTTCGTTCAGGCATGCAGAAGCTATGAAGGCACTTTCTGAGGCTGCAAAACTGCACCCGGAGAATCCGTTTTACTGGTCCAAGCTTGGCGACATCGCCATGTCACATGGCACCTTGCCGGAGGCTTTTTCGGCCTACAATCAGGCCATGGCCGCCTCCAGGGCGTCTGGCGACGAGCGCGATCTCTCCGTCAGCCACAACAAGATCGGCGATGTGCTGCGCGCGCAGGGCGATCTGCCGGGCGCGCTGGCAAGCTTCAGGGACGCACTTGGCATTGCCACAACGCTGGCGGGGCGCGACCCGGGCAACAGGGAATGGCAGCGCGAACTCTCAGTCAGCCGCAGCAAGATCGTCAATGTGATAACCGCTCAGGGCGATCAGACTGGCGCGCTGGCAAGCTACAGGGACGCACTTGCCATTGACACAACCCTACCGGGGAGCGACCCGGTCAACAAGCAATTGCAGCTCGAACTCTCCATCAGCCACGACAACATCGGCAATGTGCGCACCGCGCAGGGCGATCTGCCGGGCGCGCTGGC
>JANMMX010000179.1:0-18945 GCA_031373605.1 Allobosea sp.
ATCGAAAGCCAGACCATCAGCCAGATGGTGGACCGTGTGCTGGCCCTGCCGGAGAAGACGCGCGGTTATCTGCTGGCGCCAGTCGTGCGCGGCCGCAAGGGCGAGTTTCGGAAAGAGCTGGCTGATTGGCTGAAGCGCGGCTTTCAGCGCGTCAAGGTCAATGACGAGTTCGTCGAGATTGCGGACGCGCCTGCGCTCGACAAGAAGTTCAAGCACGACATTGATGTGGTTGTGGACCGGATCGTGGTGCGCCCCGATCTCGGCGCGCGCCTGTCGGAAAGCATCGAGACCGCGCTGGAACTGGCTGACGGGATCACCGTTTTCGAATATGCCGACGAGAAGGAGGAGGATGGCAGCGCCCGCCGCGTGGTCTTCTCATCCAAGTTTGCCTGCCCGGTTTCCGGCTTCACGATTGCCGAAATCGAGCCCCGGCTGTTCTCATTCAACAACCCGTTCGGCGCCTGCCCGGCTTGCGACGGCCTCGGCCATGAGATGCGGATTGACCCGGATATGGTGGTGCCGGATGCAGGCCTCACCCTGCGCAAGGGCGCTGTCGCCCCCTGGGCCAAATCCACCTCCCCCTACTATGGCCAGACGCTGGAAGCGCTGGCCAAGCATTTCGGCTTCTCAACCACCAAGCCGTGGAAAGACCTGCCGGAGACGGCGCAGAAAGCGATCCTGCAAGGCACCGGCAAGGAGGCTGTGCGCTTTGCCTATGATGACGGCTTGCGCGCCTATGAGGTCAACAAGCCGTTCGAGGGCGTGATCCCCAATCTGGAACGCCGCTGGAAGGAAACCGAGTCAGACTGGGCGCGCGAGGAGATCGGGCGCTTCATGTCAGAGACGCCGTGCAGCGCCTGCAACGGCTATCGGCTGAAGCCCGAGGCGCTGGCTGTCAAGATCGCCGGCTGCCATCTCGGCGAGGTTGCGAAGCTGTCTGTGCGCGAGGCTTTGGCCTGGTTTGTCGATCTGCCGCGCCATCTCACAGGCAAGCAGACCGAGATTGCCGGACGCATCCTGAAGGAAATCCGTGACCGGCTGACCTTCCTGCTCGATGTCGGGCTTGAGTATCTGACGCTGGCGCGCGCCTCCGGCACCTTGTCCGGTGGCGAGAGCCAGCGCATCCGGCTCGCCAGCCAGATCGGTTCCGGCCTGACGGGCGTGCTCTATGTGCTGGACGAGCCCTCCATCGGCCTGCACCAGCGTGACAATGAGCGGCTGCTCGGCACGCTGCGCCGCCTGCGTGATCTCGGCAACACGGTCATCGTGGTCGAGCATGACGAGGATGCGATCCTGCAGGCGGACTATGTTGTCGATGTCGGCCCCGGCGCCGGCATTCATGGCGGCGAGATCATTGCCGAGGGCACGCCTGCGCAGGTCATGGCCAATCCGGCCTCGCTGACCGGCAAGTATCTGACTGGCGAAATGTCGGTGAAAGTGCCGGCCAAACGCCGCAAGCCGCAAAAGGGCCGCTCGCTGCGAATCGTCAATGCGCGCGGCAACAACCTGCGCAATGTCACAGTCGACGTGCCACTTGGCCTGTTCACCTGCATCACGGGCGTCTCCGGCGGCGGCAAGTCGACGCTGGTGATCGACACGCTTTACAAGGCGGTGGCTCGCAAGCTGAACGGCTCAATCGAGCACCCGGCCGCCCATGACCGGATCGAGGGCATCGAGCATCTCGACAAGGTGATCGACATCGACCAGTCGCCGATTGGCCGCACGCCGCGCTCGAACCCGGCGACATATACCGGCGCTTTCACCCCAATCCGCGAATGGTTCTCGGGCCTGCCAGAAGCAAAGGCAAGAGGTTACCAACCGGGTCGCTTCTCGTTCAACGTCAAGGGTGGCCGCTGCGAGGCCTGCCAGGGCGACGGTCTCATCAAGATCGAGATGCACTTCCTGCCCGATGTCTATGTCACCTGCGATGTCTGCAAGGGCAAGCGCTATGACCGCGAGACTCTCGAGGTGAAATACCGCGAGAAATCCATCGCCGATGTGCTGGATGCGACTGTCGAAGAGGCACGAAACCTGTTCAAGGCCGTGCCATCGATCCGCGAGAAAATGGAAACGCTCGCACGCGTCGGCCTGGATTATGTCAAGGTTGGCCAGCCCGCGACTACGCTGTCAGGAGGCGAGGCACAGCGCGTCAAGCTGTCGAAGGAGCTGTCCAAGCGTGCCACCGGCCGCACGCTCTACATTCTGGACGAGCCGACAACGGGCCTGCATTTTCATGATGTCGCCAAGCTGATGGAAGTGCTGCACGAGCTGGTCGAACAGGGCAATTCCGTCGTGGTGATCGAGCACAATCTCGAGGTCATCAAGACAGCCGACTGGATCATCGATATGGGGCCAGAAGGCGGCGATGGCGGCGGAATGGTCGTGGCTGAAGGCACGCCGGAAGACATTGCCAAGGCCAAGGGCAGCCATACCGGGCACTTCCTCAAGGAGGTTCTGTCGCGCAGGCCGGTCAAGGGCAAGGCTGGCCAGCAAGCGGCCGAGTGATTGTGAAGACTGCTGCACCGCAACATTTTGCGATTCCGTCGATTGTGGCCTTTTCCAGAAAACAATGAATCAAGTGTGACCATTGTCATGCTTTTTACGCATGTCTGAGTTGAAATCGAATTTCTTGCATGCGTTCAGCGCAGTCACTATGTTGCACTGCATCAAGACACGCTGTCTTTCAGGGCGGGGGATTGCCCCGCAGAACCGAGGAATACCCCCATGATCGTCACCATGATTATCGCCAAGATTCGTAACTACCTGCGCTACCGTGAAACCGTTCGCGAGTTGGCCCGCCTGTCGGACCGCGAGCTGAATGACCTCGGCCTCAACCGCAGCGAGATCGAGTTCATCGCCAAGGCCCACTCCGCCGCCTGATCGCGCAAGCGAACAGAACGCGCGAAACGCCCGCCCGTCCTCCCCGGGCGGGCGTTTTGCTGTCTGGCGCAAGCCGGATGCGGAACAAAGCATCTTGACCTGCCCTCCCCCGTCCCACAGATGGGGCAGATGACGCTCAAGCCTGTTCACATCATCGGTGGCGGCCTGGCAGGCTCGGAAGCCGCCTGGCAAATTGCGCAAGCCGGCGTGCCTGCCATCCTGCATGAGATGCGGCCTGTGCGCGGCACCGATGCACACAAGACAGATGGGCTGGCGGAGCTCGTCTGCTCCAATTCCTTCCGCTCAGACGATGATTTGGGCAACGCGGTCGGCCAGCTGCATTGGGAAATGCGCCAGCTCGGCTCGCTCATCATGGCGCGTGGCGATGCGCATCAGGTGCCGGCTGGCGGCGCGCTGGCGGTTGACCGGGATGGCTTCTCGCAAGGCGTGACGGCCGCTCTGGAAGCGCACCCGCTGGTGACGATTCAGCGCAAGGAGGTCGCAGGCCTGCCGCCGGACGAGTGGGATTCGGTGATAGTGGCGACAGGGCCTCTCACCTCGCCCGCTTTGGCGCAAGCTGTGCTTGGCCTGACGGGCGAGAAGGAGCTGGCCTTCTTTGACGCAATTGCTCCGATCATCCATCGCGATTCGATCAACATGGACGTGGCCTGGTTCCAGTCGCGCTATGACAAGCCAGGTCCGGGCGGCACGGGCGCGGATTACATCAATTGTCCGCTCGACAAGGAGCAGTATGAGCGCTTTGTCGACAGCCTGCTGGCAGGGGCTAAAACCGAGTTCAAGGAATGGGAAGGCACGCCATACTTCGATGGCTGCCTGCCCATCGAGGTCATGGCCGAGCGTGGCCGCGAGACGTTGCGCTGGGGCCCGATGAAGCCGGTGGGCCTCACCAACCGGCACAACCCGACCGTCAAGGCCTATGCCGTGGTGCAGCTGCGGCAGGACAACAAGCTGGGCACGCTGTTCAACATGAGCGGCTTCCAGACCAAGCTGAAATACGCCGAGCAGGCCGAGATTTTCCGTGCCATTCCAGGGCTGGAGAACGCCGAATTTGCCCGGCTGGGCGGCATCCACCGCAACACCTATCTCAACTCTCCAAAGTTGCTGGACGAAACCTTGCGGCTGAAGGCAATGCCGCGCCTGCGCTTTGCCGGGCAGATCACCGGTTGCGAAGGCTATGTCGAGAGTGCAGCCATCGGCCTGCTGACTGGGCGCATAGCAGCAGCCGAGCGGCTGGGCCAGCCCGTGACTCTGCCACCGCCAACAACCGCGCTGGGCGCCCTGGTCAACCACATCACCGGCGGCCATATCGTCACAATCGACGAGGGCCCGCGCTCTTTCCAGCCGATGAACGTCAATTTCGGCCTCTTCCCGCCGCTGGAGCACGCCATTACAAAGGGCCCGAATGGCGAGCGCCTGCGCGGTCCGGCAAAGTCTGTGGCCCGCAAGCAGGCGCTGACGGCCCGCGCCAAGGTGGAGATGGCAGCCTTCGCCGCGTCTTTCACAAAAGCCGCAACAGCGGCGGCGTAGTCCCGCGCTGCGCCGCCGCTCAATCCCGCATCGCCCGCCTCGCCTGCCGCCAATAGGTCCAGTGCTGACGCCAGGGCGGCAAGGTGATGATGCTGTGCAGCGGATCGTAGCCAGGCCGCTCCATCTGCGCGAGATAGCCCTCGACCAGTGCCACCGGCAGGAAGGCTGGCGCGATCACGGCCGGGATCGTCCCGCGCAATTGCCTGACCTTGTCGAGATGGCCCCGCGCCACCGT
Organism: Allobosea sp.; assembly: GCA_031373605.1. Taxonomy (GTDB): domain Bacteria; phylum Pseudomonadota; class Alphaproteobacteria; order Rhizobiales; family Beijerinckiaceae; genus Allobosea. The sequence continues at coordinate 4,664 of JANMMX010000179.1, forward strand.
GCGCAACTCGGCCAATGCATGATGCAGACCCGGTCCGCCACGCCCCGAGACGACATCGTCACGCGTCACGCCGTAGCGGTCGAGCACATCCTTGGGCAGATAGAGCTGCCCGCGCGAGGCATGCCAGGGCAAGGCACGCATCAGCCCCGTCAGCGCGTAGGCGACGCCAGCATGGGCGGCCGCTTCTGCCGCACCGGGATCAGCACCTTGTGCGCAGATCAGCGACGCCAGACGCACCAGAGCCGATGAGGTTTCCCCTGCATAACCCTCAAGGTCGCCAAGCGTCGGCATGGGGTCGTCATAGAGATCAAAGACACGCGCCTCGATCAGATCAAGCAGCGCCTGCTTTGGCAGGTGATAGTGTTCGACAGTGTCGAGCAAGGCCGCAGCCACCGGGTGCGACTGCACCGTGCCATGCGCTGATCCCTCAATCACATCGCGCCACCATTGCAGGCGCACTTCGCCCGGCAAAGCCTCGGAAACAACCTCGCGCACCCGCGCGACCTCATGACTGAACGTGTAAAGCGCAAACAGACCATTGCGCGTGGCTTCCGGCGCATAGAGCGAGGCGAGATAGCGATCCTTGTCGGATTCACGCATGATCTGCGCACAGGCCGCGTAGGCCGAGGCAAGGTCGCGCGGAGAGTGGCCAGGCGGCGCCTGAAATTCCACATTTCCAGTGCTCACGTGCGCAGCTCCTTGCAGCCAATCAACCCTGACTTAAATTGTTTGGAGGGCTGAAAAGTCAACCGGTCCGAACTATCCTGCCGCAAATTCAGCTGACAGCAATCATCGCCGCCGCAACCTTGCGGCCTTCGCCAACGAGCACATTGTAGGTGCGTGCAGCAGCAGAGGTCGCCATGCCCTCCACCACGATGCCGGCGGCTTTCAGTTCTTCACGCAAGGTTTTGGGCAGGAACGCGATATCAGCGCCAGTCCCGATGATAAGGAAGTCGATCTCGTCTGCCTCCTGCACAACCTGCACCAGCGATGCAGCTGTGATCTCCGGAACGCTCGACGCAGACCAGGCATGGACACCGGATGGCAGAGCAAGGATCGAACCCCTGTGGCTCATGTCGGCAAACCGGAAACCACCTGCGCCATAAGCGTCGATCAGATGGCGGCCCGGGACAAAACCGGCTGGCCGTTCGTGCAAGGGAAGCCCGGCTGCCAAGCGCTCAGCCGGCCGGCTTGGCAGCTTTGCCAGCTTTTCTGGCGGCCGCCTCGTCCTGATCAACAAAGGCACCATCACCCGTTTTCAGGCCAAGATAGATCAGCACGGGCGCTGCAATGAAGATCGACGAATAGGTGCCGACAACGACACCAAAGAGCATCGCCCAGCTGAAGCTCGCGATCACCGGGCCGCCAAACATCACCAGACCGAGCAGCGCCAGCATCGCCGTGAGCGAGACCGTCACGGTGCGAGACAGTGTTGTGTTGAGCGACAGATCAAGCAGGTCGCCAATCGCCATCTTCTTGAATTTGCGCAGGAGTTCTCGAATCCGGTCGAACACCACCACAGTGTCGTTCAGTGAGTAGCCGACGATTGTCAGGATGGCGGCAATCGACGTCATGTTGAACTCGAGCCGCGAGATGCAGAAAAACCCGATGGTCAGCACGAGATCGTGCAAGGTCGCGATGACCGCGCCCACGGCAAACTGCCACTCGAAGCGGAACCAGAGATAGATCAGGACTGCAATGATCGACAATACGATGCCGATGGTGCCGGTCTGCACCAGTTCGCCGGAGACACGCGGCCCGACCACCTCGGTGCGGCGCACATCAAACCCTTCACGGAAAGCCTCGATCACCTTTTGCGGGACGATCTGTTGTGCCTTGTCGCCGCCCGGCTGCAGCGGGAAGCGCATCGACACTTCGCCTTTGTCGCCAAACTCCTGAACCTCGGCCTCGCCAAGCCCCAGATTGTCAGCTGTCTGGCGCACCTTGCCCATGTCGAGCTTCTGGCCCTGCTTGGCCTGCATCTCGATCAATGTACCGCCCGTGAAATCGATGCCGAAATTCATGCCGACTGTGAGGAACAGCACGACCGAGATGACCGACAAGATGGCCGAGAACGGAAAGCTCCAGCGCCGGAAGCGCATGAAGGAGAAGGTGGTGTCGTCCGGGAAAAGCCGCAGAAGTTTCATGTCTGTTTCCCGCCTCAGAACGGCAGCGTCTTGGGCCGCGCCAGCTTGTACCAGAGCGCAATCATCATGCGCGTCATGGTCACGGCTGTAACGACCGAGGTGATGATGCCCAGAATCATGGTGACGGCAAAGCCGCGCACCGGGCCTGAGCCGAGGATGTAAAGGATCAGCGCCGCGATGAACATCGTGACGTTGGAATCGATGATGGTGGCGAAGGCGCGGTTGAAGCCTGCCTCCAGGGACGAAACCATAGAGCGTCCGGCTTTGAACTCTTCGCGGATGCGCTCGTAGATCAGCACGTTGGCATCCACCGCTGTGCCGATGGTGAGCACGATTCCCGCAATGCCCGGCAGGGTCATGGTCGCGCCGATCAGCGCCGAGAGCGCAAAGATCAGCAGGATGTGGATGATGAGCGCAATGTTCGCAAAGACGCCGAACAGGCCATAGGTGATGAGCATGAAGACGCAGACAAGGCCCGCAGCCACATAGGCCGCCATCTTGCCGGACGCGATGGAGTCAGCCCCGAGACCGGGCCCGACAGTGCGTTCTTCAACGACCGTGAGGGCGACCGGCAGCGCGCCCGAGCGCAGCTGGATGGCGAGGCTGTTGGCCGCTTCTGCCGAGAAGGTGCCGGTGATCTGGCCAGCGCCGCCCGTGATCGGTGTGTTGACAGTGGGCGCGGAAACCACATTCTTCTCGACAATTCCACCCGGTTTTTTGTCGATCAGCAGGATCGCGAGGCGTCGACCGACACCGCGCGAAGTCGCGTCGCCAAAGGCGCGAGCGCCCTTGATGTTAAAGCGGAAATTAATGGCCCATCCGCCGCGCTGGCTGTCAGGCCCGGCCTGCGCATCGATCAGGTCATCACCCTTGACGATGACTGCACGCTCGACCCGCAAGGTGCCGCCGCCTTCGCTGTAGGCCACCGTTTCGGTTTCGGCTTCCGGCGTTCCCTGTTCGGCGACAAAGCGGAACTCGAGTTCGGCGGTCGAGCCGACACGGCGCTTGACCTCTTCGGCATCGGTTGCGCCCGGCACCTGCAGCAGCACACGGTCCGCGCCCTGACGCTGGATGTTGGGCTCGGTCGTGCCATCGGGATCGACGCGCTTGCGGATGACCTCGATGGAGCGAACGATGGCGTTGCCAATGCGCTCCTGCACGCCAGCATCTGTGATCGCCATCTGGATGGCGCCACCCTCGCCTTCGGTGATCTGCAACAGCTGCGGGCCAGTGGCGCCCAGAAGCGCATTGGCCTGCGGCTGCGCCAGAGCGCGCAGTCGGGTCATCACCTTGACGCGGTCGGCACCCTCCGGGAGGCGGAACGAGACGCCGCGGGGCTGAAGTGCGAGGCCGCCGGAGACGGCGATGCGCTCCTCGCGCAGAATATTGCGCACATCATTGCGGATTTGCTCGGCCTGCTGGCGGATGACAGACTGCGTATCGACCTCAAGCAGCAGATGCGCGCCACCTTGCAGATCAAGCCCAAGCGTGATCGCCTTGTGCGGCACAAGCCATTTCGGGACGAACGAGGGGATGGAAGCATTCCACGCCTTGAGCTGCTCTTTCGAAAACAGGCTCGGCACGGTGTAGGCGATGCTGCCAAACGCCAGCAGCAGCACAGCCAGGATCTTCCAGGTCGAGAAACGCAGCATCGGCTTTCAAAATTCCATATGTGACCGGGGTCGCAGCAGCGCGCTTGCCTCTGCTCAGGCCTTGACTGGCTCGCCCTTGGCCCGCACTTCGGAAATCATCGACTTGACGATGCGCACTTTCACGCCTTCAGCGATTTCGGCCTCCACTTCGGCATCATCGATGACCTTCGAAACCTTGGCGATGAAGCCGCCATTGGTGACAATGGTGTCGCCACGGCGCACATTCGAGATCATCTCGCGATGGTCTTTCACGCGCTTCTGCTGCGGGCGGATGATGAGGAACCACATGATGATGAAAATCAGCACGAAAGGCACGAGCGACATCAGCATGTCAGTGCCACCGGCACCGCCGACACCTTGGGCAAAAGCAGGGGTAATCACGTGGGGAAACTCCTTCGCAGCAGCACCAGGACCGATTGGCAGGGCGCCGGGGCGGACAAACATCAAAACGTAAACCAGCTGCGCAAGCTATAGCCAGCCGCACATCAAAATCAATTCGCACGGCCAGCGTGAACCGATAGTTGGTGTCAGTTGCAACAGGTCATGGACCCCGTAGCAGCCTTGACCTAAGAAATCAGGGCCAGTCGCCTCTCATTCATGTCCCTGCACCTAGGGGCTCAACTCTCGCAGCGCAACGATTTTCATAAAATCTCATGACAAGCCCCGCAACCGATCCCATGCATGTTCTCCTTGCTCGCATTGCCGATGCACTCGACCGGATGGCGCCGCCCGCTCCGGCCGCGCTCGACATGAGCGCCGCAGATGCCTTTGTCTGGCACCCGAAAGAGCGGCGCCTGGCTCCCGTGAAGCGGGTCAACCGGGTTGAGCTGATGCTGCTGCGCGGCATCGACCGGGTGCGCGATACGCTTTCGGAAAACACCGAGCGTTTTGCCAAAGGCTTGCCTGCCAACAACGTGCTGCTCTGGGGCGCACGCGGCATGGGCAAGTCTTCGCTGGTGAAGGCGATCCATGCTGAAACGAACAAGCCGCGCAAACAGGCCGACAGGCCGTTGAAGCTGATCGAGATCCACCGCGAGGATGTCGAGACATTGCCCATGCTGATGGCCATATTGCGCGAGGATGGGCACCGTTTCATCGTTTTCTGCGATGATCTGTCCTTCGATGGCGGCGATACGTCTTACAAGTCGCTGAAAGCCGCACTTGATGGTGGCGTCGAGGGACGGCCCGAAAACGTCGTGTTCTATGCCACCTCGAACCGCCGCCATCTGCTGCCGCGCGACATGATGGACAATGAGCGCTCCACCTCGATCAACCCAGGTGAGGCCATCGAGGAAAAGGTCTCGCTGTCAGACAGGTTCGGCCTCTGGCTCGGCTTCCACAAATGCAGCCAGGACGAGTATCTCGACATGGTCTTTGGCTACGCTGACCATTTCAAGCTGCAGATCGACCGCGACCAGCTGCGCGCTGAGGCGCTGGAATGGTCGATCACGCGCGCCAGCCGCGCCGGTCGCACAGCCTGGCAATTTGTGCAGGACGTCGCGGGACGGCTTGGGCAGAAGCTCGATCAGGCGTGAAGCTCAAGCCACCCCGGCGAGCGCCTTCTCGACTGCGAGAATCACCCGGTCATCGGTCGGAGCCGTCGAAGTTGGAAAGACAGCTGCGATCTGGCCGTTGCGGCCGATCAGGTATTTGTGGAAGTTCCAGCGCGGCGTCTCTGTTGGCCGTTCTCGCGCCGCCCAGGCATAGAACGGATGTGCCTCGCTGCCGCTGACCGTCGTGCGTGCGGCCAGCGGGAAGGTCACGCCGAAATCCTTGCTGCAGAAGGCCTGAATGTCTGCATTGGAGCCTGGCTCCTGCCCGCCGAAATCGTTTGACGGCACACCAACCACCGTCAGCCCACGCGGCTGATAGCGTGTCCAGAGCTGCTGAAGGCCTGTATATTGGTTGGTGAAGCCGCAGCGTGAGGCTGTGTTCACCACCAGCACAGGCCGCCCCCGGAAACTGCCAAGCTCCAGCCTGCCACCTTCGATGCCATCAAAGCCGAACTGCCAGGCGCTCGCCCGTTGCGCCAGGGCCCGCACTGGCGCGCTGGCCAGCAGCACGGCCCCCGCCCCCGCGATAACATCACGACGATTGCTGTTCATGACTCAAGACTACCTGCAAAACGCCGTTTGCGCCAAGCCCGTAACCTTTGGCAAGATGCCGCAACCCGCAGGGCTATCGTGCTGTGCGGCGTATCGAGATTTTCCCATGCGTGCCCTCGTCGTTTATTGCCACCCGGTGCCGGAGAGCTTCACAGCTGCCGTGCGTGACCGTGTTCTTGCTGGCCTCACCAAGGCTGGCCACGAAACAAGGCTGCTTGACCTCTATGCGATGGAATTCAACCCGGTGCTGGGCGCGCAGGAGCGACGCGACTATCACACGCCCGGCCTGAACGAAGAGCCGGTCGCCGAGCATCTTGAAGCGCTGAAATGGTGCGAGATGCTGATCTTTGTCTATCCAACCTGGTGGTATGGCCTGCCAGCCATGCTGAAGGGCTGGCTCGACCGGGTCTGGGTGCCACATGCCACCTTCAAGATCCCGGAACCCGGCCGCGCCATCACGCGCGTGTTGACCGACATCAAGGTGATCGCCGCCGTCTCAACGCTGGGTTCGCCCTGGTGGTGGTGGAAGCTGGGCGTTCGCGAGCCAGGCCGCCGCACCCTGCTGACGGGACTCAGCGTCATCTGCAATCCGCTGTGCAAGAAAATCTGGCTGGCACTGCACGAAATGGATTCGGCCAGCGCACAGCAGCGCGCCGCGTTTCTGGCCAAGGTCGAGAAGCGTTTTGCGACGCTGAAGGCCTAGCCCCTCAGGCGCGCGCCAGCGCGATGCGCCCGCCGGGGCTGGGCCTGGCAACGCCCGTTGTCATCGGGAAGCTGATCGGCAAGCCGCGCAAAGTCCTTACAGCAAGATAGGCAAAGCACTCGGCCTCAACCGCATCGCCACGCCAGCCAACGCTGTCTGAATCGATGACCAGCACATCGGCGCGCTGCACGATCTCGCGCACCAGCGCGGGATTCTTGCGCCCGCCGCCACAGATTATGAGCCGGTCAGGCCGCTGCGGCAGCACATCAAGCCCGAGCCCGATGGCGGCTGCACTGAAAGCGGTCAACGTCGCAGCGCCATCGGCAAGCGAAAGCCCATCGGCCATGTTGGCCTGAAAATCAAACCGGTCCAGTGACTTGGGCGGCTTTGTTGCGAAATAAGGATGATCCAGCAGACGCGCCAGTCGCACCTCGTCAACAGTGCCGCTGGCAGCAATCTTCCCGTCACGATCAAAGCTGCCTGCACCATGCTGATTGATCCAGTCATTCAGCGGGCCATTGGCTGGGCCCGTGTCGAAGGCAACAACCTGATCGCCGCCACCCCACCAGGTCACATTGCCGACGCCGCCCAGATTGAGTGCAGCGACGGGCGGAGCCAATCCGGCATGTTTCAGCAAGGCCACATGCCAGACCGGCACCAGAGGCGCACCCTGCCCGCCAAGTGTCATGTCGTGCGAGCGAAAATCGTGGGCGACATCGACGCCGGTCACCCGCGCCATCAGCGCACCATCCCCCAGTTGGAGGGTGCGTCCGTGTTTGCCGTGGCCTGGCGCACGGTGCAGCATCGTCTGTCCATGAAAGCCGATGATCCTGATGTCGGCTGGTCGCAACCTGGATTTTGCAACGAGATTGCGAACCGCGACAGATTGCGCGCGAGTCAGAACACGTTCGGCCTCAGCAAAAATCGTGGGCTCTGGCCCGTCGAACTGCCAGGCTCGCGCAGCAGCCACCGCCTGCGGGATCAGTGCCATGGCCGCGTCGCCATAGGGTTCAAGCGACCAAGGCCCCAGTTCTGCGATCGATTCACCATCCGTGCGCAACAGAGCGACATCGATCATGCCATCGAGCGCGGTGCCGGTCATCAAGCCAACAGCCCAGACGGGTTCCATAGTCGGGCCTAACCTTCGGTTGTTGCCGCGTCAGCGCCGCAGAAGATGTCGTAGATCACGCCTATCATCCGCCGCACATCGTCATTTGCGAGGCTGTAATGGATCACCTTGCCTTCGCGCCGCGTGGTCACCATGCCATCAAGCCGCAGGCGTGCCAGCTGTTGCGAGACGGTGGGCTGGCGCAGGTGCAGGATTGCTTCAAGCTCGCCCACCGAGCGTTCCTTCTCCGCCAGCAAGCACAGCAGCAGCAGCCTGTTCTCGTGCGAGAGGGCCTTGAGGAAGTCACTCGCCTTGCGCGCCTTGCCCATCAGCAGGTCGAGATCGGCTGAGCCATCCTTTTCCGAAGACGGCGACAAGACATCGGTTCCTTGGGACATTGCCATCTCAGCTCTCGTCCAGCTTGGGTGCAGGTTGGCCGGTCTTGGCCAGCAAGCTGCCGAGCAGGCCCCAGAACTGGTCATCGTTGAGATAGCCCGTGATTCGGCCAACCTCACGTCCGTTGTCGAGCAGCACAAAGGTCGGCGTGTACCGCACCGGAGATTTCAGCTGGGCGCCGTCGAGCTTGTCGCGGTCGACATTGATGCGCCGCAGCGGCGCGCGCTTGCCCTCGGCGGTCTTGTTGTAGATGACGCCGACATCACGGTCCCAGCGCTCGCACCAGATGCAGCCGGCACGATCAAACATCACGAGTTCGGCGGCCTGCAAAGGCAGGGCGACCATTACACCAAGCACCAGCGCAAAAATACCGAGCCCTCGGGCGACATCCAGTTGCATTGTTTTCATCCGACAAACATAGTCGAATTCATATATATGCGCCAGATGCACGTATTCCGGGGAACAGATGGGCTTTAATGTCTCGATGACCGGCGCTTTCGTGGCGGGACTTTTGTCCTTCCTGTCGCCCTGTGTCTTGCCCTTGGTGCCACCCTATCTGTGCTTTCTGGCTGGCATCTCGCTTGCGGAACTGAAAGGCGGGACGGATCAGGCTCCGGTGAGCCTGAACGGGCGCGTGGTCCTCTCCTCCTTCGCCTTCGTGTTGGGTTTCACAACCGTTTTCGTGGCGCTCGGTGCCTCTGCCTCACTGCTGGGACAAGTGGTCACGCAGTATTTCGACTTGCTGGCCAAGCTTGCAGGTGGCGTCATCATCGTGCTTGGCCTGCATTTTCTGGGCGTCTTCCGCATTGGCCTGCTTTATCGAGAGGCGCGCTTCCAGACCCAGAGCAAACCCGCAAGTCTGGCCGGCGCCTATCTTGTCGGACTGGCTTTCGCCTTTGGCTGGACGCCGTGCGTTGGCCCGGTGCTGGCAACGATTCTCGTGGTGGCGGGCAGCGAAGGCTCGGCCTCGCGCGGCATGTTGCTGCTCGGGGTCTATTCGCTCGGGATCGGCCTGCCCTTCATGCTGGCGGCCATGTTTTCGGGCTCGTTTCTGAAGTTGTTGATGCGGCTGAGGGTGCATATGGGGCTGGTCGAGAAGGTGATGGGCGCAGCACTCGTGGCCACGGGAATGCTGTTCATCAGCGGAGCGATGCCTCTCTTTGCCGGCTGGCTGCTGCAGGCCTTTCCGGGTTTTGCCAAAATCGGCTAGATTGCAACAAGCAGGAGGCGACCATGCTGACACGGCGTTCCATTCTGGCAGCAACAGCGGCACTGGCCATGCCCCAAGCGGCCCTGTCCAAGGCCAAACTTGGCGAAGACGGGCTCTATCATCTCGACTGGTATCTCGAGAGCTTTCTTGACCTGGCTGACGACCTGACGGCCACGACCAAAAGTGGCAAGCGCCTGGCGATCATGTGGGGGCTCAAGGGCTGCCCGGCCTGCAAGACCATGCACGAGGTCCATCTCGCGGACCCCGCCATCACCGCCTATATCCGCGAGCACTTCGAGATGTTGCACCTGAACCACATTGGCTCGCGGGAAGTTACCGATTTCGACGGCAAGAAGTTGCGCGAGAAAGCGCTGGGCGAGGCCTATGGCATCCGTTTCACGCCAACCATCCAGTTCTTGCCGGCGAATCTCGAGTTGATGGCCGGCAAGCATGGCCAGGCGCGCGAGGTCGCGCGGATGCCAGGCCTGCTGGAACCAAAGCTGTTCCTTGCTATGTTCCGCTTCGTTCACGAAAATGGCTACACGACCAGCAACTTCAGCGACTGGACGAAGAAGCAGGGCGTCTAGGCCGCCCTCGCCTGCTCGTTACTTGTTGACCGGTGATTCCGGGTCGAACAGATAGCCAACGACGTCCTTGATCTGCTGCTCGCTCAGCACCTTGTTGCTGCCGAAACGCGGCATGTTGGAGCATGGCACCACAGCCTGCGAATTGTAGATCTTGGTGAAAGCGTTCTTTGCCTCTTCCAGATCATACTTCCGCTCGCGCCCATAAGCGGCGAGGCTTGGGCCCAGAGTGCCGTAACTCAGCTCTTTTGGGTCCATCTGGTGGCAGGCGAAGCAGTTGCCGCCGGCTTCCGTGCCTGCCGGGTCAGAAAACTGCCCGCCGCGGCCGTTGTTGGCAACCTTGTAGCCCTCTTTCCAGTTGCCAAGAAACTTGCCGTCAGCAGGGTAAGCGACCTTGGCCAATTCCCGCTTGATGATCTCGGCAGAGACCGCAGACGGGGTGTCATTGCGGTGCAGGTTGCAGGCTGCAAGCGATTCGTCAGGCTGTATGCGGGCCTGCCATTCCGGCGATGCCTTGCCGAAGGTGGACTTCACAAAGGCCTCGACAGTCGCTGCTGGTGCACGCGCCGCCTTGTCCTGCGCGACAACCGGCGGAATGGCGAGGATGAGCGCGGAAAAGCCAATGGCCAGAAAGGGTTTCAACATTGTCCTGATCCTCTCAGCGCTTGATTGAAGGCACGTTGATCTCGCCGCCCGCCGCCTGCTTCTGCAGGAACGCGGTGAGCGCGGTCAGGCTGTCGGAGCCATACTCGGGCACTGGCCAGCGCTGTTGGCGAAAGCAGTCCCACAGCCTATGCTGCATCGTGCGCAGCGCGCCCTGAGACACGCGATAGGTCGGCCAGGAGGCCATCGTGGTCTGCGCCGCAGCATTGGCCTTTGACAGATCCGGCAGTCCCTGAAGGCGGATGCGCTTGCCCTCTTCGGCGTGGCAGGTGGCGCAGGAGAAATCCATCACGCCGCCCCGGCGATAGAACAGCTCTTCGCCCACCGCCGCCATTTCAAGCTCTTTGGCGTGCTTCAATTGTGGCTCGATCTTCATGCCATTCGACTTGTTGGCGATGAAGGCCGTCAGATCTTCCATGTCGGAGGCGCGGCCAATGGCGGAGAACCGCCGCGCCAGCACGTCCTTGGTGTCAAGCCCCTGCACCTTGTCCATGCACCAGAGAAGGCGCTGCTCAAGGTCCATCACGCGGTCCGCATCAGCAAAATGTCGTGGCAACTTGGCGAATGCTCTTTCAAGCTTGCCGGGGCCCTCGCCCAGATCGCAGGTTTCGAGCGAGACATTCTTCGTGCCGCGCGCCAGTGCCCAAAGCACCTCGCCACGATCGACCGCCAGATATCCGGGGTTGGACATCGGATCGGAGATCATCGCCCGGTAGCGCTCGATCTCCTTTTCACTGGCATCAAGCGCTGGCGCTTGCGCCATTGCCGACCCGCCCGCGAACATCGCGATGCTGCCCAGCAAGGCTGCACCAACTGCCAAAGCGGCGCTGAAACGTGCCATCCGGTCCTCCCCCATCTCTCATCGGCCATCTGACGCAGCCTGTCATTTAATAACTGACACATAATCGCTTTACATTCAAGAAAGGCGATATATCATTCATTAAAGAGTTGAACGCTTCGCAACAGAAGCGTCAAGTGCCGTCAACAAGGCACCAGGGAGGATGCAAAGTGACCATTGAATCTAAGCTCTCAACCAGTCGACGCGAGGTGCTGACAACTGGCGCGCTCTCCGTGTTGGCGCTTATTCTTGCGCCGCATATGGCTTTTGCCAGCGAAGCCACTGTGGCTGCCGAAATCAAGAAGCTGCTCGGCGACAAGTCGGCGGCTGACGGGAAGATCAAGCTCGATGTGCCGGAAATCGCTGAGAACGGTCTGGTTGTGCCGGTCAATGTCGAGATCGACAGCCCGATGACGCCAACTGACTATGTCAAGGCGGTGCACGTCTTTGCCGACGGCAACCCACTGCCTGGCGTCATCAGCTATGCGTTCACACCGGAATGCGGCAAGGCCTCGGCTTCGGCGCGCATGCGGCTGGCGCAAACGCAGAACATCATCTGCGTCGCGGAAATGTCGACCGGCGTGTTCCATATGGCCAAGGCTCAGGTCAAGGTCACCATTGGCGGCTGCGGCGGCTGAACGAAAAGCACGGGAGCAAGCGACATGACCACGAAACCAACCCCGCGCGTGCGCGTTCCAGCCACCGCCAAGGCCGGCGAAATGATCGAGATCAAGACGCTGATCTCGCACGAGATGGAATCAGGCCAGCGCAAGGATGCGCAGGGCGCCACCATCCCGCGCAAGATCATCAACAAGTTCACCGCAGCCTTCAACGGCAAGACGGTGTTCGAGGCGACCTGGCACCCGGCGATTTCGGCTAACCCGTATCAGTCGTTCTTTTACAAGGCGAAGGAAACCGGCGAATTCACCTTCACATGGAAGGATGATGACGGGTCTGATTATGTCTCGAAGAACAAGCTGACAGTCGCCTGAGTGCGGTAGCAAGACTGGCCACCGCCCTGAAATTTACCACTGTGCTCAAACGTGCCGAATGCCCCAAAAGAGGTGCGACGGCTGGGATGGAAACATGTTTTCTCGCAGGGAATTTCTGCAAGCGACTTCTGCTGCCGCTGCCATAGCGGCCGCCTCCGGGCTGGGGCCTCTGGGGCGCGCCGCTGCACAGCAGCGCCTGTCCCAGGCCGACATCTTGCGATTCGAGCCGCTCGGCACTGCCACGATCCTGCACATCACCGACCTGCACGCGCAGTTCATGCCGGTGCATTTCCGCGAGCCCTCGGTCAATCTCGGCGTGGGCGACGCCAAAGGCGTTCCGCCGCATCTGACGGATGCCGCCTTCCGCGCGCATTACAAGGTCGCGAATGGTTCGGCTGATGCCTATGCGCTGACCTCGGATGATTTCGTCTCGCTGGCGCGCAACTATGGCCGCATGGGCGGGCTGGATCGCGTGGCGACCGTCATCAACGCCATTCGGGCGGAGCGAGGTGCCAACAATGTGCTGCTGCTGGATGGCGGCGATACCTGGCAAGGCAGCTGGACCTCGCTTCAGACCAAAGGGCAGGACATCGTCTCGGCGATGGAGCTGCTCGGCGTCGAGGCCATGGCCAGCCATTGGGAATTCACGCTCGGCCATGAACGCGTGAAGCAGATTGCCGACACGTCTTCGGTGGCCTTTCTGGCGCAGAACATCCGCGACCTTGAATGGCAGGAGCCAGTTTTCGAGGCCAGCCGCATCTTCGAGAAGGGCGGCGCCCGCATCGCCGTCATCGGCCAGGCGCTGCCGCGCACGCCGGTCGCCAATCCGCGCTGGATGATGCCGAAATGGGAATTCGGCATTCGTGAAGACGACATGCAGAAGCAGGTCGATGCGGCCCGTCAGAAAGGCGCCGATGTCGTTGTCTGCCTTTCCCACAATGGATTTGATGTCGACGTGAAGATGGCGCGCCGCGTCAAAGGCATCGACATCATCCTGACTGCCCACACCCATGATGCGCTGCCGGAATTGCTGAAGGTGGGCGACACGCTGCTTTGCGGCTCCGGCTCGCATGGGAAATTCGTTTCGCGGCTCGATCTCGACATCAAGGGCAAGAAGCTGGCTGGCGTGCGTTTCAAGCTGATCCCGATCTTCTCGGACGCGATTGCCTCCGACCCCGCCATGTCGGCCTACATCGCCAAGGCACGCGCGCCCTATGCCAAAGATCTGGCGCGCGAGGTAGGCCGCACAGATTCGCTGCTGTTCCGGCGCGGCAATTTCAACGGCACTTTCGATGATTTGATCGCGCAGGCCATGCTTTCGGAGCGGGACGCCGAGATCGCACTCTCGCCCGGCTTCCGCTGGGGCGCGACACTGCTGCCGGGCGATCCGATCACCTTCGAGGCCATAACGAACGCCACCGCCATCACCTATCCGGCCTGTTACCGGATGGACATGTCCGGGCAGCAACTGCGTGAAATTCTCGAGGATGTGGCCGATAACATCTTCCACCCGGACCCGTATTTCCAGGGTGGCGGTGACATGGTTCGCGTTGGCGGCATGGGCTACACGCTCGACATCGGCAAACCGGTTGGCCAGCGCATCTCGGGCATGACGCATCTGAAGACGGGCCAGCCGATTGATGCCTCGCGCAACTATGTCGTGTCTGGCTGGGCCAGCGTGAATGAGACCACCAAGGGCCCGCCGATCTGGGAGGTACTGGAAAAGCATGTCGCCCGCACCGGGACCGTGCGCGTGGAGACAAATACGGCCGTGAAAGTCCTTGGCGCCTGAAGGCGCAGCGAGGCGCCGCCCGAGGGCGGCGGCACACCAAAGTCCAAACTCAAGCTTGCGCATTGTTCGTTAGTGAGGCCTAAAAAATGAGC
>JANMMX010000180.1:0-1833 GCA_031373605.1 Allobosea sp.
AATCCTGCCAGCCACACGCACGCTGGACCTGCGCAGGGATGCTGCCGGAATGCCACTCAAAGCGGGCTATGCAACGGCGTTCGAATACTCCGATTGCTGGGTCGATGATGCCCGCATGGTCGTGCTCAACGCCATGGATGCGAAGGCGCGCGGTGCCACCATCCACACCCGCACCCGTGTGGTGGCAGCCATCCGCAGCGCAGACCACTGGACGCTGACCACCCGCAACGTCGACACGGGCGAGGGGAGCCAAACACGCGCCCGCATCGTCATCAATGCCGCAGGTCCATGGGTGGCCTCGCTCATCGGCGATGTGTTGCACACGCACACCACAAGCAAGGTGCGCCTCGTGCAGGGAAGCCACATCGTGGTGCGCAAGCTGTTCGACCACGGCAAGCCCTACATCTTCCAGAATGCCGATGGCCGCATCATTTTCGCCATCCCCTACGAGCAGGATTTCACGCTGATCGGCACCACCGATCAGGACTATCAGGGCGATCCGGCCAAAGTCGCGATCAGCAATGCCGAAGTCTCCTATCTCTGCGACGCCGCGAGCGAGTATTTTACCAGGGCCATCACTCCGGCTGACGTGGTCTGGCGCTACTCGGGCGTGCGCCCGCTTTATGATGACGGCGCCAGCAAGGCGCAGGAAGCCACGCGCGACTATGTGCTCACGCTTGATGCCGAAGGCGGAAAGCCGCCCCTGCTCTCCGTCTTTGGCGGCAAGATCACGACCTATCGCAAGCTGTCAGAGGCGGTCATGTCCAGGCTTGCCAGCCACCTGCCGGCCCACAGCGGCCTGAAGGCAGGCTGGACCGGCGAGACGGATCTTCCCGGCGGGAATTTTGCGCCAGCGGATTTCGACGCGCTGGTGGCGCGCATCGCCAGCGCATATCCCTTTCTTGGCGTGGGGCAAGCCTGGCGGCTGGCGCGCCACTATGGAACCCGCAGTTTCGACCTTCTGGGCGATGCCGCCAGCCAGGCCGATCTTGGTCGCGATTTCGGCGCCAGCCTGAGCGAGGCCGAAATCCGCTACCTGATGCGCGAAGAATGGGCGGTGACAGTGGAGGATGTGATCTGGCGCCGTTCCAAGCTCGGGTTGAGGCTGGATGGGGCGCAGATTGGAGCCATCGCCGCTTTCATGGCGGCCTCGCGTGCTGAAGGCATCATAACTCCGGCAAGTATCGCCTGAGCAGGCTCAAGGGCCGCCAGCAGGGCCCAGATTGTTGCGCCGCTCGGCTTCCATCAGAAGCGCATGCCGCGCCGAGAAGCGCGCCGTGACCTCGATCTCGACCTTCATTTCGGGCTTCAGCAACCCTGCCACAATGTAGATGCCAGCCGCTGGCCTGATCTGGCCGAACATCTCGCCGCAAACGGCAAGAACCGGCTCGCAATGCGCCCGGTCGGTCACGAAATACTGCGCGCGCACCACATCATTCAGGCTCGCGCCAGCCTGTCCCAGCACATCGGCGATGGTGCGGAAGATGTTGCGCGTCTGCTGCGCCACATCCTCCGGCAGCGCCATGGTGGCATAGTCATAGCCGGTGGTGCCCGAGACAAAGACCATGTCGCCCTCGACCACGGCGCGCGAATAGCCGAACTGTGCCTCGAAGGGTGAACCGGTCGAGATCAGCTGGCGGCTCATACACGCCCGCCCTTGAGCGCCTGAAGCACCTTGCCGCCCGGACGCCCCGAGCGCGCCATGCCAAGCTTGCCTTCGATGTCGCTGATGGCTGCGCGTGTCAGGGGGCCGACAGCACCATCCGCCTCGCCGACATCATAACCCTTTGCGATCAGCAGCCGCTGCAACTCGCGCCGCTCGGCTCGTGACAA
>JANMMX010000191.1:0-11704 GCA_031373605.1 Allobosea sp.
GGCCGGAACGCCTTTGCGCATGAAAGCGGCATCCATCAGGACGGCATGCTGAAGAACACCTCGACCTACGAGATCATGACGCCGGAATCGGTTGGTGTGCACAAGACCTCGCTGGTGATGGGCAAGCATTCGGGCCGTGCCGCCTTCCGCAACAAGCTGACCGAAATGGGCTACGAGCTGGCCGACAATCAGCTGGAAGACGCGTTCGTGCGCTTCAAGGCGCTGGCTGACCGCAAGAAGCATGTCTATGACGAGGACATCGAGGCGCTGGTCGATGACAACATCGCCACCGCCCATGACCGGGTGAAGCTACTCTCGCTCACCGTGATCGCGGGCACGCGCGGACCCCAGCGCGCCACCATCAAGCTCGAGGTGGATGGCAAGATTTCCACCGAAGAGGTTGAGGGCAACGGTCCGGTTGATGCCATCTTCAACGCCATCAAATCCATTGTGCCGCATGAAGCCGTGCTGGAACTGTATCAGGTCCATGCCGTAACCGAGGGCACGGACGCGCAGGCGGAAGTCTCGGTGCGATTGTCACATGATGGTGCATCCGTCACGGGCCGTGGTGCAGACCCTGATACGCTGGTCTCGTCGGCGAAAGCCTATCTGATGGCGCTGAACAAGCTGGTGGCGCGTGGCGCGCGCTTGCACGCGCAGGCGGCGGAGTAAGAACAGCAATCGGATGACGGGGGCCTTTCTTGGTCCTCGTCACCTGAGCTGTCATTGCGAGCGAAGCGCGGCAATCCAGCGCCCTTCTGGTCACAAACCGGGCCTGTGATGCGCTCACAAAGACTGGATTGCTTCGCTCTGCTCGCAAAGACGAGGAACGCACGCATCGTGCCGAAACGCACCGGAAACAGTGATCGATTTTTCCCGAGAGCCGAAAGCGGTGGTGGGCGCACAAGGGCTCGAACCTTGGACCCGCTGATTAAGAGTCAGCTGCTCTACCAACTGAGCTATGCGCCCGATGACCGTGTGGCCAGAGGGTGTCACCACCGCAGGAGGGGCGTGTAGCAAACAGGTTCCGGCCTGTCCACCCCGATTGTGCAATGCCACGAAAACACTTTGCCGACACGGTTGATTTCGTCTGCGCTTGACGTTGGCCTTCCCGAAGTGTGCATCTGAAGCACAGAGTCACGGCAGGTGCAGATGAACCTTTTCAACGATCTTTCGGCCAGGCGGGTGCTGGTCACCGGCGCGTCCTCCGGCCTTGGCGCGCATTTCGCGCTGCTGCTGGCCCGCCATGGCGCGCAGGTTGTTGCCGCAGCGCGACGGGTGGACCGTTTGCAGGCGCTGGCAGCTGAGGCCAAGGGGTTGGCTGGAACGATTCACCCGGTCGCCATCGACATGGCGTCGGTTGCCTCGATCAACGCTGGGACAGAACGTGCGGCTGTGCTGCTGGGCGGGCTCGATGTGCTCGTCAACAATGCGGGAATTGCCGAGACGCAACGCGCCATCGACGTCTCCGAGGCAGCCTGGGACAGCCAGCTCGATGTGAACCTGAAAGGCTGTTTCTTCGCCGCCCAAGCTGCGGCGCGGATCATGTCAGCACCGGGCGCTGCGGGTGGAGCGATCATCAACATCGCCTCCATCCTGGCCGAACGCGTCGCGGTATCGGTTGCGCCCTATGCCGTCTCGAAAGCCGGACTGGTGCAGATGACCAAGGCGCTGGCGCTGGAATGGGCGCGCCACAACATCCGGGTCAACGCGCTCGCTCCAGGTTATGTCATCACCGAGATCAACCGCAGCTTCTTCGCAACCGATGCGGGCGCTGCCCTGACGAGGCGCATCCCGATGCGACGTCCCGGCGACATGGCTGATCTGGATGGCCCGTTCCTGCTGCTGGCCTCGGACGCCTCGCGCTATATGACAGGGGCGGTGATTGCTGTCGACGGTGGCCATCTCGTCAGCGGGCTGTAGCCGAAGGGCGAGATTTGCCAGCGGAGAGCTGCCACCTATAACGATCCTGCCACTCAGCCGACGGACTTCAACCCATGGATTTCACGCTTCCTCCCGACATCGAATCCGTTCGGGCCCGCACGCGGGCATTTGTGGCGGAGCACATCCTGCCGGTCGAGGCGGACCGTGCCAATTGGGATGAGCACGAGAACATCGCGACAGGCCCGCTGGAGGCGCTGAAAGCGAAGGCGCGCGCCGCCGGGTTGTTCTCGCCGCAGCTGCCTGTTGCCATGGGGGGCATGGGCCTGCCGATGGTGGGGCAGGCGGCGATGTATGAGGAGGCCAACCGCTCGATCTTCGGCCCTGTCGTGTTCAACGCGGCCGCGCCCGATGATGGCAACATGCGGGTGCTCTCGCAGGTGGCGACACCCGCGCAGCAGGCGCGCTGGCTGGCACCCATTGCCGATGGCTCGGTGCGCTCGGCTTTTGCGATGACGGAGCCCGCGCCCGGCGGTGGCTCGGACCCGACGATGATCCGAACCTCTGCGACGCGAAAGGGTGACCGCTGGGTCATCAATGGCACTAAATGGTTCATCACCGGTGCTGGCGTGGCACAGCATTTCATCCTGATGGCGCGCACCTCAGATGATCCGCGCCGGGGCATCACCGCCTTCCTGTTCGACCGGGACCAGCCGGGCTGGCGCATCACCCGGCGCATTCCGATCATGGGGCCTGAAGAGCATGGCGGCCATTGCGAACTGGCTTTCGAGGGGCTCGAAATCCCTGACGAGAACGTGCTGATGAAGGTTGGCGACGGTTTCAAGCTGACGCAGATCAGGCTGGGGCCAGCGCGGCTGACCCATTGCATGCGCTGGCTGGGGCTGGCGAAGCGCAGTCTGGAAATCGCGCAGGATTATGCCGCGAACCGCCACGGTTTCGGCATCCGGCTGGCGGATCGCGAGAGCGTGCAGATGAAGCTTGGCGAGGCTGCCATGGCCATCGATATCGGGCGGTTGCTGGTGATGCGCGCTGCCTGGAAGCTCGACCGTGGCGAGCGGGCAGGGGCCGAGGTCTCGATTGCCAAGAACCATGTCGCCGACACGCTGCACATGGCGGTTGATGCCGCGATCCAGATCAATGGCGCGCGGGGCTATTCGAAGGACACGGTGCTGGAATGGATCTACCGCTATGCCCGGCAGGCGCGGCTGGTGGACGGCGCCTCGGAAGTCCACAAGATGGTCGTGGCGCGCGAATTCTCCGGGCTGGGGCTCGATTTCTGGCGCTGGGACGTCTGAGCGATGGACGCTGCTGCACGCGGACGCCTGCGGGACTGGCTCGCCGGGGCACTGGCCGCGCCTGACCTGGCAATCACTGATCTGAGGCCGCTGCATGGCGGCGCCATTCAGGAAAACTGGCTGCTGGATTTGACTGTCGCAGGTGCGGCCCAAGCACTGGTGCTGCGCAAGGACGCGGCAGCCACCATCTCTCTGTCGCGCTCGCGGGCGGAAGAGTTCGCGCTGCTGTCACTGGCGCATGGGGCAGGTGTGGCCGTGCCGAAGCCGGTTGCGTTCTGCGCAGATGCTTCTGTCCTGGGCACGCCCTTTGCCGTGATGGCACGTGTCGACGGCACCGGGCTTGGCCCAAAGATCGTCAAGGATATGGCGCTGGGCGGCGCGCGCGAGGCACTGGCAATGCGGCTCGGGCGCGAACTGGCGACCATTCATGGTCTTCAGCCGGATGACGCGGCGGCTGCATTTCTGGGCAACAAGCCCGAGCAGCCGGGGCTGGCGGTTGTGCAGCGCTGCCGGGACAGTCTCGATGCGCTTGGCCTGACGCGCCCTGTGCTGGAATGGGCGCTGCGCTGGGCGCAGCTGCATGTGCCGCGAGGCCGTCCCGTCACACTGTGCCATCGCGATTTCCGGACCGGGAATTACATGGTCGATGCGCGAGGCCTGACCGCCATTCTCGATTGGGAATTCGCCGGCTGGTCAGACCCTATGGAAGACATTGGCTGGTTCTGCGCCCGCTGCTGGCGCTTCAGCCGGCCGGAGCTTGAAGCGGGCGGCATTGGCACGCGCAAGGCGTTCTATGAAGGCTATCGCGCAGGCGGCGGCAGCATTGATGCTGATGCCGTAGCGTGGTGGGAGGTTGTGGCGCATCTGCGCTGGGCGGTGACGGCGCTGGAGCAAGCCGACCGGCACATCTCAGGGCGCGAGCACTCGCTGGAACATGTGATGACGGGGCGCATCGCCGCCGAGCTGGAATATGCCGCGCTGATGCAGACGGGGCCGGCTGCTTGGTTGGTTGCAGCCGAACCCGCGATCCCGGCCGGGCTTGGACCTCGCCAGCCAAGGAGCGGCGATGTCACCGGCCCCGCGCTTCTGGCTTTGGCGCGTGCGCAGGATGCTTCGACGCTGGCGAAAGCTGCACCTGAGCGAGAGCGCTATTTCAACGCCCTCACCAGCAATGCCGAAGCCGTGGGCGCGCGCGACATGGCCAATGGTGCGCTTCTGGAAGCCGCCCGCGAGCAACTGAACCAGACACTGGACGGGCATGACATCGTCATGGCGGTCCGCAGCGGCGCCATTGACGGCGATGCCACTGTCCATGCCGATCTGGTGATGGAAGGCTGGCTGGCAGCTTCCAGCTGGCGGCCGGGTGCCGTCGAGAGCTGAGATCAGCCCATCAGGGATTGCAGGCGCAGCAGTGCAATGCGCTCGATCTGCGCCAGTGCCTCTTCGAACTCTGTTTCGGCATCGTGGCGGAGACGCTTTTCGAAAGCCGCCAGAATGTTGTCCTTGGTCAGACCCTTCACGGCGATGATGAAGGGGAAGCCGAAGCGCGCCTTGTAGGCCTCGTTCAGCGCCGTGAAGCGTGCCAGTTCGTCGGGCATCAGACAGTCCAGCCCGGCAGAGGCCTGCTCGCTGGTCGATTCCGGCGTGAGCTCGCCAGACAGCGCCAGCTTTCCGGCCAGATCGGGATGGGCGAGGATCAGCGCGCGTTGCTGTTCGCGCCTGCCTGCCCGCATGGCATGGCACATGGCGGCATGCAGGCTGGTGGCACTGTCCGCATCAACTGGCAGGCCTTTGGCAAGCGTTGCTTCCGCCACCCAGGGCGAATGCTCCCAGACAGCGCCGTAATGCGCGACAAACAGCGCCTGCGGGATCGCGTTGACAGGGTAGCCGCCGGGCGGCGGGTGGTGCCGCACCCAGTGGCGCGCGATGTCGAGGCGCGTGGCCACCCAAACGCGTTCGTGGCTCTGCACATAGTCGAGAAAGCGTGCCAGTGCGGCTGCACGACCCGGCTTGCCGACCAGCCTGCAATGCAAGCCGATGGACATCATCTTCGGGGCGGATTCGCCTTCTGCATAAAGCACATCGAACGTGTCTTTCAGGTAGTTGAAGAACTGGTCGCCTGCGTTGAAGCCTTGCGGCGTGGCAAAGCGCATGTCGTTGGCGTCCAGCGTGTAGGGCACGATCAGTTGTGGTCCGTCCGGACCTTTCAGCCAATAGGGCAGATCGTCAGCATATGAATCAGCCCCATAGAGAAAGCCGCCTTCTTCCAACATGATCTGCGTCGTCTGTTCCGAGCAGCGGCCCTGATAGAAGCCGAGCGGGCGCTCGCCCGTGACCTGCTTATGGATCGCGATGGCCTCCTGGATATGGGCGGTCTCGTCGGCCTCACTGAAGTCGCGGTAGTCGATCCATTTCAGGCCATGGGTGGCGATTTCCCAATTGGCTTCTTTCATGGAAGCCACGATCTCGGGCGCGCGCATCATGGCACTGGCGACGCCAAAGACGGTGACCGGCATCTGCCGCTCGGTGAACATGCGCCAGAGCCGCCAGTAGCCGGCGCGGGAGCCATATTCGTAGATCGACTCCATGTTCATGTGGCGCTGGCCCGGCCAGGCGGCTGCGCCCACGATCTCGGAGAGGAAAGCCTCGGAAGCAGCGTCGCCGTGAAGCACGCAGTTCTCGCCGCCTTCCTCATAGTTCACGACAAACTGGACAGCGATGCGGGCTTGCCCTGGCCAGTTCGCATGGGGCGGCGAGCGGCCATAGCCTGCAAGGTCGCGCGGATAGGGCTGGGCCATGGGGTCAAACATCGCTCAGCTTCCGCGATAGGTGGAATAGGCAAAGGGGCTCGCCAGCAGCGGCACATGGTAGTGGCCAGTAGCGTCCGCGATACCGAAGCGCAGCGGCACGATGTCGAGAAAGGCGGGCTCGGAGAGGGGCACGCTGGCGGCACGGAAATAGTCGCCGATGTGGAAAACGAGCTCGTAGTGCCCAACCTCCAGCCTGTCGCCAGTCATCAGCGGCGCATCGGTGCGGCCATCGGCATTGGTGCGGGCCCTGGTCACAAGCGCGCGACCGTTGTCCTTGCCCAGCCGCCAGAGTTCCAGCGCGACATTGGCGGCGGGCTTGCCCTGCATCGTGTCGAGCACATGTGTTGAAAGCCGCGCCATCCATGATCCCTTTTCGAAGACTGAGCTGCAAGGTTTGGCCAGCATCGCGGTTTCGCGCAAGTGGCCCATGTTGCGATTCGAGATAACTCGCCCCACTGGCGGGCTAAACTGTTCAGATCGCATTCAGATCACATGACTAAAATGTGAAATTGAGGCTGCTGCAGACCGGTGCGCAGACTGCAAGATCTGGCCGGTTCGTGCCTCGGGGGCTTGGCGTGAAACAGAATTGGGTGAAGGGCTCCGGCTATTTGTCGGCGGCCATGCTCTTTGTGTGTGTCTGGACGGTTCTGTGCTGGCCCTGGCTGTCGGGTGCGGTCACCATTCCCTATGATGCCAAGGCGCATTTCCAGGCCCAGATCCAGTTTCTGGCGCAGGCGCTGCATTCCGGCCAGTCACCCTTCTGGCTGCCCAATGTCTTTGGCGGCTCGCCGCATGTGGCAGACCCGCAATCGCTGATCTTTTCGCCAGCGCTCCTGCTGGCCTGGCTTGATCCATCGCCAAGCTTCCGGTCTGTCGATGCGTTCATTCTGGCGCATTTGCTGGGTGGCGGGCTGGCGCTTCTGATGTTTGCCCGCGAGAAGGGCTGGCATCCGGCGGGCGGGGTTGTGGCGGCCATCATCTTTGCCTTCGGTGCCTCTGCCGCCTGGCGTGTGCAGCATGTCGGGCAGATCATCAGCCTTGCCTTCTTTGCTGTGGCGCTTTGGCTGCTGGTCAGGGCGCTGAAGCGCGGCTCGGCAGTTGCTGGCGCGCTGGCCGGATTGGCCGCCGGGCTGATGATCGTCGAGCCCAATCAGGTGGCATTACTGGGCATCTATGCGCTCATCCTGGTGCTGCTGGACCATTGGCTGGCGGGTGGCCGCGCAGCGGTGTTTCGCAGCATCCGGCCACTTGCATCGGCTTCCGTTGTTGGCCTGGCCGTGATCGCGCTGCCGCTGCTCTGGACCGTGCTGTTCGCCAATGCCACGACACGGATCGACATCGATCTGGCAGAAGCCTCGCGCGGGTCGCTGCACCCGGCCTCGCTGCTTACCGCCTGGGTCGCGGACCTGTTCGGTGCTTTCGATCCCAATGTCGAGTTCTGGGGGCCTTACAGCGAGTCCTGGAACGCCAAGGAGCTGTTCCTGTCGCAGAACATGGGGAGATCTACATGGGTGCGCTGCCCGCACTTCTGCTGCTCGTGCCTGGCCTCACGCGCGGCTGGCTGCTGGCGCGAGAGATGCGTGTGCTCAGCCTGCTCGCACTGTTCATGCTGCTGTTTGCGCTGGGGCGATACACGCCCTTCTTCGCGCTGACCTTCGACTATCTGCCGGGCGTCAAATCCTTCCGGCGGCCCGCTGACGCCACTTTCATGATCGGCGCATTTGGCGCGCTTCTGGCGGGCTATGTCGTCCATCGGCTGTGCAGCGAGGACCGGTTCCGGTTCACCACGCTGGAATGGGCACTCCTGGCTGCGCTTGTTGTTGTGGTGGGTGCGACGGCTCTTGGCGTGGGTCTGCAAGCAGGCCACCTCAACGATGCGTTGCGCCCGACAGTATCAGCCTGCCTGTGGCTCGCGGCATCGGTCGGCGTGCTCTGGGCCATTGGCCGCCATGGCAAGCGCTTCGCGGCGGTCCCTGTGCTCGGACTGGCGCTGGTGCTGACGGCCGACCTTTCGGCCAACAATGGCCCGAATGACTCCACCGCACTCAAGCCCGAGGCCTATGACATCCTGCGGCCCGAAACTCGCAATGAAACCATTGCATTGCTCAAGCGCCTGACAGTGCGTGTGCCGGGCTCCCCCCGGCGCGACCGTGTGGAACTTGTCGGGCTGGGCTTTGACTGGCCCAATTGCAGCATGGTGCATGGGCTGGAACACACGCTGGGCTACAACCCGCTGCGGCTGGCCGATTTTTCTGATGCGATTGGCACGCGGGACACGATTGCAGGCCCCGACCAGCGCAAGTTCACGCCCTTGTTCCCGTCCTACAGGTCGCGGCTGGCCGATATGGTCGGGCTGCGTTACATCGCTTCCAGCGTGCCGATCGGGCAGGTGGACAAGCGACTGGCAGCGGGCGATCTGAAGTTCGTTGCCTTCACCAAGGACGGGTACATCTACGAGAACACCCGCGCCATGCCGCGCGCGATGTTCGTGCCTGGCTGGCAGAGCGTCGATTTCGATGCGCTCAAGGCCTCTGGCATCTGGCCAGATGTTGATCCGACGCGCACGGTGCTGATCGAGGGCGAGCCGCCAACGGTGACGCCTGCCAGCGCTGAAGCGGCGCGCGCGCAGCTGCGCATGCCGACCTATCGCAACACCGAAGTCGAGATCGAGGTCACGACCGCCACACCGGGCTTCGTTGTGCTCAACGATGTGTGGCACCCGTGGTGGGTGGCAGAGGTCGATGGCGTCGAAACAGAAATCCTGAAGGCGAATGTGCTCTTCCGCGCCGTTCAGGTTCCGGCCGGGACCAGCAAGGTGCGCTTCAGCTTCCGCCCGATCGAAGGTGCGATTGCCGAAATCCGCGAGAAAATGGCGGGCGACGAGTAAGCCGCGCCTGCACCATGCTCAGCTGACGCCAAGCTTCTTCTGCAAGCTCGAGGACGAGGTGGTGTATTGGAAGGTCAGGCGCTTGTCCGGGTGGACATAGCGATGGGCTTTCTGTGCAGCCAGAGCCGCTTCATGGAAACCGGACAGGATGAGCTTCAGCTTGCCGGGATAGGTGTTGATGTCACCAATGGCGAAGAGGCCTGGCACGCTGGTCTCGAACTTCTCGGTGTCGACCGGAATCAGGTTTTCCGAGAGGTTCAGGCCCCAGTCGGCAATCGGTCCGAGTTTCATCGTCAGCCCGAAGAAGGGCAGCATCCTGTCGCAGGCGATCTCGAAGCTGTTGCCGTCATTGTCGCGGCAGATGGCAGCGGCGAGGTTTGGCGCGTCGCCCTTCAGCCCGGTGACCTGCCCGATCCTGAGGTCCATCTTGCCGTCAGCCACCAGCGCGCGCATCTGCTCGACCGAGTGGGGGGCGGCACGAAATTCGTCGCGGCGGTGCATCAGCGTCACGCGGCGCGCGATGGGCTGCAGGTTCAGCACCCAGTCAAGCGCGGAGTCGCCGCCGCCGACAATCAGCACATCCCTGCCGCGGAAGGCATCCATCTTGCGCACGGCGTAGAAGACGCTGGTGCCCTCATAGGTCTCGATGGCCGGAATAGGAGGCTTCTTGGGCTGGAATGAGCCACCGCCTGCCGCGATCAGCACAGCGCGCGTCTCGAACACAGTGCCGGCATCGGTGGTGACGCGGAAAGACGGGGCCGCCGCATCGCCGATGACCTCCAGCCCCTCGACCTGCTGGTTGAGGTGGAAAGCCGGGCTGAACGGCTTGATCTGCTCCATCAGGTTGTCGACGAGGCCCTGGCCGGTGACGACCGGGAAGCCGGGAATGTCATAGATCGGCTTTTCCGGATAAAGCTCGGCGCATTGACCGCCGACCTTGGGCAGGATGTCGATCACGTGCGTCCTGATGTCCAGCAGCCCCAACTCGAACACGGCAAACAGGCCCACGGGACCTGCGCCAATGATGAGCGCATCGGTTGAAATCGCGGGATTGTCAGACATCGCAGGTCACTCGGGTTTCGCGTGGTTCAAGTTGCTCAAGCGGAGCCGTGAGCAACGCTCAGGCGCCACCGTCACCCACAAGGCCTGCGGCCGCGATGCCTGTCAGGGCAACTTTCTCGTCATTATCGGAGGTGTCACCGGAGACGCCAACCGCGCCCAGAATATCGCCAGCGGCATTGCGGATCAGCACGCCACCCGGCACCGGGATCATCGAGCCACCGATGGCATGCGTGGCTGCAGCCACGAAATGCGGGCGCTCACTGGCCATTTTCATCAGTGCTCGCGAACCCACGGCCATCGCGACCGCACCATTCGCCTTGCCCTTGGCGATGTGCTCCCGGCCAAGGCTGGAGCCATCCTCGATTGCGACAGCCTTCAACGCGCCGCGCGCATCGATCACCACGATGCCGAGCGGTTTCATCTTCTCGGCATGGGCCTGAGCCAGTGCGGCCGTCACAATGGTCTGGGCCTGGGAAAGGGTGAGAACCGTCATTGAAATCTCCTGTTGTTCCGCGCCAGTAGCATTTTTTGTGACACTTGCCAGCCTGTGCAGCGCGCATGCCGTCTGATTGCGACAAGATGGCAGGAAAATCGCGTTGTGCCCTTGCGCTGTCACATGCGCCTGCGCTTGATGTGGCAGGTCGTTTGCAGATCGAACCGGCGGCAGTCTCGCCCCCGGCCCACTGGAGGAATGTCACATGGGTCTTTTCAACTTCATCAAGGAAGCCGGCGCCAAGATTTTCGGTGCCTCACCGGCTCAGGCCGCAACGGCTGACACGCTGCAAAAGGAGCTGGCAAAGCATGGCCTGCCGCCGGATGTGCAGATCGATGTTCAGGGCGATGTCGTGAAAGTGTCGGGCAATGCCGGCAGCACGGAGGAAGCCGAGAAGATCATTCTGGCGCTTGGCAACACCATCGGCGTCGCGCAAGTCGATGCGCAGATCGCAGTCGCCAATGCGGTCGCTGAAGCCAAGATGTACACGGTGAAGAAGGGCGACACGCTCTGGAAGATCGCCGAAATGCATTTTGGCAAGGGCCAGGGCGCGCGTTATCCCGAGATCGTCGAGGCCAACAGCCCGCCTGTGAAGAATCCCGATCTCATCATGCCGGGCTGGGTTCTGCGCATTCCGCAGGATTGATCGTTCACGACATATCTTGGCGTTTTGAACGGCTTGCCGGATGGGGGATCAGTTTTCCTCCATCTGGTAGGCGACCTGGGCACAACCCCAGCGGCGACCCCGCACCATGACGGGCACGCCGATGCTGCGCACCAGTGCCGCGCGGCCTTGGCCCGTGTCGCGCAGATAGGTCTGCACCACCGGTTTCTGGGTCAGCCTTGCTGCGGCGATGGTCGTCGTATCATCGAACAGGCGGCGGTTTCGGGAGTAGACCAGGTTGTAGGCCAGATCACCTGGCCGCTGCGGCGCGCAGAAACCCTTGTTGTGAACCGGCACATAGCCATTCCGATCAGTGGCAAGCGCATAGAGCATGCCTTTGCCCGGCCTGAGGAATGGCTGCTGTATGATCGGGAGAACATCCTCGTAGAAGCCCAGCGCCGCATGCAGGAACTGCTGCGGCTCTGTCCCGGGGATCAGGGTGTATCGGGTGGACATCAAGGCCTGAAGGTCGACATGTCCGGTCTGCAGGCCGCGCTCGAACGCCTGCTCGAGGACCATGGCCATCTCGCGGACATGAGCCGTGGCAAACAGGTTTTCCGTTTCGAGCCGGAGCAGCAGGCCCCGCATGAC
>JANMMX010000217.1:0-3980 GCA_031373605.1 Allobosea sp.
GTCATCAGCGCCAGCTGCGCCCGCGTGTTCACGAGATGGTCGCGCATCAGACCCGCTGCCTGCTGCGCCTGCCCGCGCAGGATTGCGGTGAGGATCGCCTCATGCTCGCGGTGGGACCGCGCCAGCCGCTCGGGCGCCTCCAGCTGCGCCCCCCGGTAGGGCGCCAGCCGCTCGCGCGTGGAGAGCGCCAGCTCGCCAAGATAGGCATTGTGCGCGCCCTCATAGATCAGCGCGTGGAAGGTGACATTGCCTGCGCGGTATTGCACCACATCGCCCGCCCGCATCGCGCCACCCATCGCGACATGCTGCGCCTCCAGCCTGCACCGCTCGGAAGCCGTCATGGCCAGGCAGGCGCGGGCCGCGCAGAGCGATTCAAGCTCGGCCATGACATCGAACATCTCGCGCAACCGGGTCTCGTCGACATGGGCCACCAGCGGCGTGCGGTGTGGCCGGAGCTGGACAAGGCCGCTGGCCGCCAGCTGGCGCAAGGCCTCGCGCACCGGCGTGCGAGACGCGCCAAAGCGCTGGCCAATCCGCCCCTCGTCAAGCGCATGACCGGGCTGCAGTCGCTGCGCCACGATGTCATCGGTGAGGCCGAAAACGATCAGGTCCGTCAATGTGGTCTGTGCGGGATCAGGCTTCATCGTGGGCAGCAGAGTTCAATGGACTGCCGCCGAGGTCAATAACCCGCCCAAGAAATGACTTGTCTTGGAAACAAATGACTTGTCCTGGAAAGAAATGACCTGCCCTGGAAAGAGCAGCTTGCGGTCAGGCGATGCGGGGATGACGGCGGGTGCTTGCCGTGCATGCCAGCCCGGCGGTTCGTGTTGTGCACCGGCGCTGCACCGCCACGGCCAGGCTCAGCAACCGGGCGCAGCACCAAAGGCCTGCCCGAGCGGAAAATGGCAGGCGACGCTCCGGCCTGCGCCAAGCCCTTCCAGCGGTGGCTTCTCGCTTGTGCAACGGGACTGGGCATAGGCGCAGCGCAGATGGAAATGGCAGCCGGAGGGCGGCGACAGGGGCGAGGGCAGCTCTCCGGCAATGGGCTTGAATTCCGCCTCGCCCGTCAGCGTCAGCCGGGGGATGCTGTCGAGCAGGCCGCGCGTGTAGGGGTGGCGCGGCGTGTCGTAGATCTCGCCCGCTGTACCCAGCTCGACGATGCGGCCAAGATACATGATCGCGACGCGGTCGCAGAGGTGGCGTACGAGGCTGAGATCGTGGCTGATGAACAGCAGGGTCAGGTCGAGCTCGCGCCGCAGCTTGAGAAACAGGTTGATGACCTGCGCCTGGATCGACACATCGAGCGAGGCCACCGGCTCGTCACAGACCAGCATGTCGGGCTTCATGGCGAGTGCGCGGGCAATTGCGATGCGCTGGCGCTGGCCACCGGAAAACTGGTGCGGATACCGCTCGGCCACCGATGCGGGCAGACCAACTGCCTCAAGCCAGCGCGCGACATAGGCTGGCGCGTCACTGCGGCTGACGAAGCCATGATGTATCGGACCCTCCGCGATGATGTCGCCAATGCGGAAGCGCGGGTTGAGCGAGCCGAACGGATCCTGAAACACCATCTGGATGCGGGTCGTGGTCTTCAGCGGTCTGGCGCCTTCGCCCATCACCGGCTGGCCATCAAACAGCACGCGGCCTTCGCTCTGCGGCAGGATGCCGGCGACGATGCGCCCAAGTGTCGACTTGCCGCAGCCGGACTCGCCAACGAGGCCAAGCGCTTCCCCTTTCATGATCGTGAGATCGATCTGGTCCACGGCATGCACGCTGCGCCTCTCGGCTGGCCGCCCAAACAAGCCGCCGAGCCGCTGGCCCAGACTGGGCTGGCTTTCGAAGCGGTGGCTCACGCCTGCGATCTCGAGCAGCGCGCTCATGCCGGAACTCCCTGGGGATGGTGGCAGCGATAGCGGCGCAGGCCCGTATTGGTTTCTTCCGGCTCAATGGCGCAGCTGGCGGTGGCGTGGGCGCAGCGTGGCGCAAAGGCGCAGCCGGGCTTGAGATCGAAGATCGATGGCGAGGCGCCGGGAATCTGGACGAGGTCCTCGCCCGGCCGCGACCGGGAGGGCAGCGAGCCCAGCAGCCCTGCCGTGTAGCGATGGCGCGGATCTGACAGCACTGTTGCCGTCGGTCCTGCCTCGACAATGCGACCGGCATACATGACCAGCACTTTCGACGCGAGCGAGGACACGACCGCAAGATCATGGCTGATCCAGATCATCGCCGTGCCCAGCGTGCGCGCCAGAATGCGCATCTCGGCCAGAATCTGCGCCTGGATCGAGACATCAAGCGCGGTGGTCGGCTCATCGCAGATGATGAGGCTGGGCCGGTTCACCAGCGCGATGGCGATCGCAATGCGCTGGCGCATTCCGCCGGAGAACTGATGGGGCCAGGCGTCGAGCCGCGCCGCCGGGTCGGGGATGCGCACCTGCTCCAGCGCCTCGATGCAGCGGGCGCGATTGGCGCTGGCATCGCGCGAGCCATGGGCCTCCAGCGCCAGCACCATCTGCTGGCCGATGGTGAGAACCGGGTTGAGCGTCGTCGAGGGGTCCTGAAACACCATCGCGATTTCGCGGCCACGCAGCGCCCGCAACTCGCGCATCGGCAGGCCAACAAGCTCGCGCCCGCCAAGCTTGACCGAGCCGCCGGCAATGCGCCCCGGCGGGTCGACAAGGCCAAGCAGCGAGAACCCGGTGACGCTCTTGCCGGAGCCGGATTCGCCGACAAGCCCGACAATCTCGCCAGCCGCCACATCAAACGAGACATCGCGCACGGCGGCGAAGGTGCCGCTGCGCGTGTCGAAAACGGTTGTGAGATTGCGGACCTCGAGCAACAGGGCGCTCATCGCCGCAGCCTCGGGTTCAGCTGGTCGCGCACCTGATCGCCCACGATGTTGATGGCGACGATCAGCACGATCAGCGCGATGCCGGGATAGATCGAGATCCAGTAGCGGCCCGACAGCATGAACTGGAAGCCATTGGCAATCAGCATGCCAAGCGAGGGTTCGCTGACCGGCAGCCCGAGGCCCAGGAACGAGAGCGTGGCTTCAAGCGCAATCGAGCTGGCCACCTGCACCGTCGCCACCACGATCAGCGGGGGCAGGCAATTGGGCAGGATATGGCGAAACACGACGCGCCATGCCGGCAGCGGGGTGGAGAGCGCGGCCTCGACATAATCCTTCGCGCGCTCGGAGGAAGCGGCGCCATGGGCTGTGCGGGCAAAATAGGCATATTGCGCGGTGACCAGCGCCGCGATGAGCGGCCATTTGCCCTGGCCGAGAAGCGCTGTCAGCACCAGCGCCAGCAGGATGGCCGGGAAGGACAATTGCAGGTCGACAATCCGCATGATGACGGTTTCAATCATCCCGCCCTTGAAGGCGGCGAGTGCCCCCAGCGACGCGCCAATGGTGAAGGCGATGGCGCCAGCCACCACCCCCATCTGGATCGAGATGCGCAGGCCATAGAGGATGGCCGACAGGAGATCGCGCCCCTGCGCATCGGTTCCCAGCCAGTGGACATAGCCGCTGGAGCCGACAAAGCCGGGCGGGCGGCGCGCATCCGCGAGGCGCAATGTGGCCAGATCATAAGGATTCTGCGGCGAGATCCAGGGCGCCGCCAGCGCAATCAGCAGCACCAGCAGCACAATGGCCAGCGCCACCACCGCGACGCGGTTCAGCCGGAAATCAGCCCAGAAGCGGGCGAGCGCGGTTTCGGCCTTCATCGCGCCCGCCGGGTGCGCAGACGCGGGTCAAGCGCCGCATAGGACAGGTCAACCGACAGGTTGATGACGATGAACAGCAGCGCGACCAGCATCAGATACGCGACCATGACCGGGCGATCGAGCGTCTGGATCGAGTCGATGATGAGCTTGCCGACGCCGGGCCAGGAGAAGATCGTCTCCGTCACCACGGCAAAGGCCAGCGTCGAGCCGAATTCGAGGCCGAAGACCGTGATGATCGGGATCGAGATCAGCTTCAG
>JANMMX010000245.1:0-2180 GCA_031373605.1 Allobosea sp.
TACCTGATCCAGCAGGGTTTTCTCCAGCGCACGCCACGCGGCCGCCTGCTGACGCCACATGCGTTCCGGCATCTCGGCATGGCTGAGCCCAGCCGCGAGGGCGCGCAGTTCGGGCTGTTTCAGGATGGTGACGAGGGGGAGTGATGGTTCGGGCCGATGATCTTCTGGCGCGAATGCAGCGCAACCCGGTTGCTGACTGGACCATTGCAGATGTTGAGAAGCTTTGCCGGGAGCATGACATCAAATGTTATCCACCCAGTGGTGGTGGCTCGCATTACAAGATTGCTCATCCCGTTGTGCAAGAAATTCTGACCATACCTGCCCGACGCCCGATCAAGCCGAAATACATCCGCCTGCTCGGCAAGTTTGTCAGACTTGTGATAGAACATCGGCCGGAGGTGAAGCCGTGAGCAAATTGTCCTATCGCATTATCATCGAGCCGCTCTCTGAGACTGATGGCGGTGGGTTTTTCGCGACTGTGCCCGACCTTCCCGGCTGCATGTCCGATGGCGCCACACCTGAAGAAGCAGCGGCGAACGTGCAGGATGCGATCCAGTGCTGGATCGAGGCGGCGCATGAACTTGGTCGCGAGGTCCCGCATCCCACACGTTCGCTGGCTGCTGCCGAGTGATCGTGGTTTTTGACTTTTGCCTTTGCCAGAAATCGCCGCCGGCTGGCCTGTGACTCCCCACACCCTCCCCATCCGCGTGTATTACGAGGACACCGATTTTTCCGGTGTGGTCTATCACGCCTCATATCTGCGCTTCATGGAGCGCGGGCGGACCGAGCTGATCCGCTCGCTGGGCGTGGAGCAGCGTGAGCTGTTTGATGGCGAGACGGCGCTCGGTTTTGTGGTCCGGCACATGGCCATCGATTTCCTGAAGCCTGCCGTGATGGATGATGCGCTCATTGTCGAGACGGTGACCGTGGCGGCGCGCGGCGCCACGATGGACCTTGTCCAGCGTGTTTTGCGCGGTGATGAGGTGCTGGTGAGCGCGCAGGTGAAGGTGGCTTGCGTCGGTGGCGGCCGGGCGCGGCGGATACCGGATGGTTTGCGCAAGCGGCTGATGCTGCCGGATTGAACCGTTTGCACCCCTCGCAATCGCAGCAAATTCATCTCACCTTAACCATGATCGCGTCTTAACTGATGGTCACAGACGGGCAACCGGCTGTCTGAGGCCCGTTTCGCCCCGCTTTTGCCGGAATCAGGCGCGATGGACTGTGCAGGCGGTTCTCCCGACACAGATGGCGCATGGCATGCATCACGCGAAAGCGGGATGGGGCTGCCGTGATGGATCGTCTGTGGCGCTGTTTTCGCAAGGTGGCTTCTGACGGCCACGGCATGAAGGATGGTTGAATGAACCCGGCTGATGTTGCCCAGGTGGCCCCGCAGATCGACATGTCGTTCTGGTCGCTGTTCTGGCATGCGCATATTGTCGTCAAGCTGGTGATGATGGGTCTGCTGGGCGCATCTGTCTGGTGCTGGGCGATCATCATCGACAAGACGCTTCTGTATCGGCGCACCCGCAAGGGCATGGATGCGTTCGAGGAGGTGTTCTGGTCCGGCCAGTCGCTGGAAGAGCTCTATCGCTCGCTCGCCAGCCAGCCGGTCAGTGACATGTCGGCAGTTTTCGTCTCGGCCATGCGCGAGTGGAAGCGCACATTCGAGAATGGTGGCGGTCGCTCCATGGCCAGTCTGTCGCAGCGGATCGACAAGGTGGTGGATGTCACCATCCAGCGTGAGGTCGAGCGGCTGGAATCGAAGCTGCTGGTCTTGTCGACCATCGCTTCTGCCTCGCCGTTTATTGGGCTCTTCGGCACGGTCTGGGGCATCATGAATTCGTTCGCGGCCATCGCCGTTTCCAAGAATTCATCACTGGCTGTCGTGGCGCCGGGCATCGCGGAAGCGCTGTTTGCAACCGCGATCGGCCTGTTTGCCGCCATTCCGGCGCTGATGGCTTACAACAAGCTTCAGGCCGAGGCGGCCAAGGCACAGTCACGGCTCGAGGCTTTTGCAGATGAGTTCTCCTCGATCCTGTCGCGGCAGCTCGATGAGCGGATGGCCGCCTGATCTTTGGTGCGTGAGGAGAGACAGCCATGGGCATGTCAGCAGGCGCGCAGGCGCAAGGATCAGGGGGCCGCAGGGGCCGGCGCGGGCGCCGTCACCGGCCCATCGCCGA
>JANMMX010000135.1:0-9932 GCA_031373605.1 Allobosea sp.
GGTGATGAAGCTGAAGGGCCTGAGCGAAGACGAGGCCTACGCGCTCATGCGCAAGACAGCGATGAACGAGAAGCGCAAGATGTCCGATATTGCCCGCGCCATCATCACCGCAGCGGAGATGCTGAAATGACGCTTTCCCTGCGCCTGGGGTTTCTGCCGCTGCTGGATGCAGCCCTGCTCGTTGCGGCACGCGATGAGGGTTTTGCCGAGGCTGAAGGCCTGCATCTCGAACTCGTGCGCGATGTCTCCTGGTCAAACCTGCGCGACAAGCTGCATGTGCGCCTGCTGGACGCAGCCCATATGCTGGCGCCCGCCGCGATCGCCTCGACATTGGGCATTGGCAGCTTCCGTGCGCCAATGGCTGCGCCGCTTGCGCTCAACCTCAACGGCAACGCCATCACCCTGTCGCTGCGCCGTTTCGAGGAACTGGCGCGGCTGGCGGAGGGCGATGTGTCTGATCCCGCTGTTTCAGCACAGGCGCTGGCGAAGGTCGTGGCCATTCGCAAGGGCACGGGCCTGCCGCCGCTGACGTTGGCCAGCGTTTTTGGCCACTCCACCCACACCTATTTGCTGCGACGCTGGCTTGCGCTGGCCGGGCTTGTTTTGGGGCAGGATGTGCTGCTCGAGATTGTTTCGCCCGTCCAGAGCGTGGACGCGCTCACCAGTGGGCGCATCGACGGCTTCTGCACTGGCGCGCCCTGGAACACACTGGCCGTGAAGGCAGGCATCGGAACGATCGTGCATCTCGGGGTCGATCTCTGGCCTGATGCGCCCGAGAAGGTGCTGGCCCTGCGCGCCGATGATGTCGAGACGCGTCACGAGGCCGTCGGCAAGCTGGTGCGTGCGCTGGCGGCAGCGAGCGCATGGGCCACACGTCCAGCGAACATGCCGGTGCTGGCACGCCATCTCGCCCATCCCGCCGTGCTCGGGCAACCCGAGGAGCTCGTGGCCGCGCTGCTGGCAGGCCAGCTCGATCTTGGATCGGGGCGCGGATTGCGCACTGTGCCGGATTATCTGCGCCTTGATGCTGGCGCCATCCAGCCGCAACCAGCGCATGGACGCGCAATCCTGATCGAAATGGCAGCGCTCGGATTGCTCGAACCGACCGATGCGCAATTCGCGGCAGCCTCGGCGGTCTATCGGCCCGATCTTTTTGCAGCTGCGCTCACGGGACGTGCATAGGGCCGCAAATCTGTGCAGATGCCAAGAAATTCAGCAGATCAGCCCCGCGCCTGCTGCCAAGTTTTGCAGCCATGGCCTGATTCCACAGCATTTACAGCCGCTTTCCGCGGCATGACGCACTTGGCACGCATCTTGTTGTGTCCCACACGCAGCCGCCGGGAATGACGGCTGCAACACATCATTTCAGCAACGCCGCTGGAACCACAGGACATCGCCATTCGGGCGGGTTCTGATGCGGCCTTGGCGAAAGCTGATGCGCATGGTGGTTCCGGCTCAGACCAGGATCGAGCCATGAAGCATCCCTCAGCGCCGCTTTTGCCTGCGCCCGTCTCGTCATGGAGCCGCCGCGAGGCACTGAAGCTGTCGGGCGCGGCCGCACTGGCTTTTGCAGCACGTGCCGCGCTTCCGGCTGGCGCCTTCGCACAAGGCGCAGGCCCCGAGGTCAAGGGCGCAAAGCTTGGCTTCATCGCCTTGATCGACGCCTGCGCACTGGTCATCGCGAAGGAAAAGGGCCTCTTCGCCAAGCATGGCATGCCGGATGTCGAGGTGGTGAAACAGGCCTCATGGCCTGCCACGCGCGACAATCTCGCCTTGGGTGGTGCCGGCAACGGCATTGACGGCGCGCACATGCTGTCGACCATCCCCTATCTGATGTCGGCTGGCATCATCACGCAGAACAGCCAGCCGGTTCCGATCTCGATGCTGGCGCGCACCCATATTGATGGCCAGTCGATCTCGGTGTCGAACGAGTTCGCCGAGCCGCGTGTTGGTACAGACGCGTCTGTGCTGAAAGCAGCCATCGCCAAGCGCAAGTCGCAGGGCAAGGACTTCACCGGCGCGCACACCTTTCCCGGCGGCACGCATGATCTCTGGATCCGCTACTGGCTGGCGGCCGGCGGCATCGACCCTGACAATGACATGAAGCTGATCGCTGTGCCGCCGCCGCAGATGGTGGCGAACATGAAGGTCGGCAACATGGATGTGTTCTGTGTGGCCGAGCCCTGGCATGGCCAGTTGGTCAACCAGAAAATCGGCTACACGGCGCTGACCTGCGATGAAATCTGGCCGCTGCACCCCGACAAATCCTTCGGCATGCGGGCGGACTGGATCGAGAAGCACCCGCGCGCCACCCGCGCCATCCTGATGGCGCTGTTTGAGGCGCAGATCTGGTGTGACAGAACCGAAAACAAGAAAGAACTGGCCGAAATCTGCTCCAAGCGGCAATGGTTCAACGTGCCTGTCTCCGACATTGCCGGAAGGCTGGCAGGCGAGTTCGACTTTGGCCTGGGCAAGACCGCCAGAAATCCATCCCAGATGATGAAATACTGGATGAACAACGCCTCGTTCCCCTGGCCGAGCCATGATGCCTACATGCTCTACGAGAACATGCGCTGGGGAAAACTGCCTGCGCATTTCGACGTCAAGGGACAGATCGCCAAGGTCAGCCGCGTCGATCTCTGGCGCGATGCCGCCAAGGCACTGGGCGTGCCCGCTGGCGACATTCCGGCCTCGGATTCGCGCGGTGTCGAGACCTTCTTCGATGGCATGAAGTTCGATCCCGAGAACCCGATGGACTATCTCAAGGCGGTCAAGATCAAGCGCATCTCTGTCTGACTTCTACCCGCCTTCCCCCGCTTGAACTGGCCCTGTCTTGCCGTGCGCAAGGCAGGGCTTTTTTGCATTCGAGAATGCGACAAAGGCTATGACGCATTTTTCAGCAACCAAGTTCCTGCTTGTTTTCTTTGCAGATGGTGACGTCTTGGGCGCTTGGCCAAATGCGGCGGCGTGCCGGTCAATCAATCTGGTTTTGAATTTAAATGTGTGATTGCAATATCTTGGATCTGTTTTCATGGGTTGGCACGCCCCTTGCTGGGTTCTGAGCAAGCAGTCCAACGGAGGCCTGCCCACACAACATGAAGCAGCAGCGCCGCTGTCGAGCAGGTTCCCTCCGGAGCCGGTCTCGCGCGGCGCTTCGTGTTTCCGGGACTGCCCATCAAGGGCAGCCCGCCCAAGGGACGGAACAGACCAGGAAGGCACAGGCGTTCTTTCACCCGCCAGCCGCGAGCACGCGGCGGCAGAGACAAAGAGATGGATCCAAGCATGACCTCGCGCCCGGCCGAAACGACGACAGTAACTGCCCTCGATCACTCCGGCGCGCTCAGCCGCCGCAAGCTCCTGAGCCTCTCGGGTGCAGCCGCTCTGGCAAGCGCTGCCAAGCTGGCCTTTCCCGGCGGTGCCTTTGCGCAGGGTGCCGGGCCGGAAGTCGCGGGCACGCGGCTGGGCTACATCGCCCTGACGGATGCTGCCCCGCTGGTCATCGCCAAGGAGAAGGGCTTCTTCGCCAGGCATGGCGTGCCGGACATGGACATCTCCAAGCAGGCCTCCTGGGGCGCGATGCGCGACAACATGGCGCTCGGCGCCAAGTCGAATGGCATTGATGGCGGCCACATCCTGCGGCCCAAGACGCATCTCTACACGACCGGCAAGGTGATCCAGAACAACCAGCCGCTGCCGATGTACACGCTGCTGAACCTGAACGAGGACTGCCAGGGCATCTCGATCGCGCAGGAATACGCCGATCTGAAAATCGGGCTCGATGCCTCGCCGCTGAAAGCTGCTTTCGAGCGCAAGAAGGCTGCCGGCAAGACGTTGACCGCCGCCATGACCTTCCCTGGTGGCACGCATGATCTCTGGATCCGCTATTGGTTGGCCGCTGGCGGTATCGATCCGGAAAAGGACATCAAGGTCATCGTCGTGCCGCCGCCGCAGATGGTGGCGAACATGAAGGTCGGCAACATGGATGCCTTCTGCGTCGGTGAGCCGTGGAACGAGCAACTGGTCAACCAGAACATCGGCTACACGGCTGCCACGACCGGCGAGATCTGGAAGAAGCACCCCGAAAAGGTTCTCGGCATGCGGGCCGATTGGGTCGATGCCAACCCGCGCACCACGCGCGCCATCCTCACGGCGGTGATGGAAGCCCAACAATGGTGCGACAAGATGGAGAACAAGCAGGAACTGGCCGAGATCGTCGGTCGCCGCCAATGGTTCAACGTGCCGGTGGCCGACATCATCGGGCGACTGAAGGGCGAGGTGAATTACGGGCTTGGCCGCAAGGTGAATGACCCGACGCTGGCCATGAAATTCTGGGGCAGGTCGGGTGAGGTCTCTTATCCCTGGAAGAGCCTCGACAGCTGGTTCATCGCCGAGAACATCCGCTGGGGCAAGTTCGAGGCCACCACCGACATCAAGGCGCTGGTCGACCGCACCAACCGCAGCGATCTCTGGGGCGAGGCAGCAAAGGCACTGGGTGTTGCCGGCGCCCCGATGGGCGACTCGCGTGGCGTCGAGACCTTCTTCGATGGCGTGAAGTTCGATCCGGCAGACCCGAGCGCCTATCTCTCCTCGCTCAAGATCCGCGCCACGGCGTGACAGGTGGCAGGGCTGATGTCTGACGCGCTCATCATTGTCGGCAAAGGCATGGCGGCGACGCGGCTGGTGGAAGAGCTTGCCAATCGCGGGCTTGGCCGCCACGCCATCGCCGTCATCGGCGCGGAGCCGCGCCCTGCCTATAACCGGGTGCTGCTCTCGCCGCTGCTGGCAGGCGAGATCGCCGAGGCTGATATCGAGCTGAAACCGCCACTCTGGTGGCAGTCGAAGGGTGTCTCCACACTCTATGGAACGGCGGTCGAGCGGATCGACCCCGTTGCTCGAACCGTGACGCTCGCTGACGGTCTGGCTCTGCCCTTCAAGCATCTCGTGCTGGCGACGGGTTCCAGACCTTTGCGGCCACCCATTCCGGGCATCGACCTGCCAGGAATCATGACCTTCCGCGATGCGCCAGATGTCGAGGCCATGCGTGCCAAGGCGCAAGCTGGCCAGCGCATCGTCGTCATTGGCGGCGGGTTGCTCGGGCTGGAAGCCGCTTATGGACTTAAACGGGCCGGCGCCAATGTCACCGTGCTGCATCTGGTTGACCGGCTGATGGAGCGCCAGCTTGACGCGGAGGCCGCTGCCATCCTCGCCCGCGCCATTCAGGCCAAGGGCATTCATATCCGGCTCAAGGCTGCCACCAAGGCCTTTCTTGGCACGGACCGGGTGACCGGCGTTGAGCTCGCAGATGGCGAGATCATCCCGGCCGATCTCGTGGTGCTGTCCATTGGCGTCCGCCCCAATGTCGAATTGGCCGCGCAATCCGGCATCGCCACCGGGCGTGGCATTCAGGTTGATGACTCGATGGAGAGCAGCCAGCCCGGCATCTTTGCCCTTGGCGAATGTGCCGAGCACAGGGGTCAGGTCTACGGGCTGGTCGAGCCGGCCTATGAGCAGGCCCGGGTGCTCGCTGACCGTCTGAGCGGTGGCAGCGCGCGCTATGACGGCAGCGTGCTCTCCACCAATCTCAAGGTCAGCGGCACAGGGGTCTTCTCCGCCGGAGAGTTTGAGGGCAGCGAGGGCTGCGAGATCGCGCTGCTGCAGGACAAGGCATGCGGCACCTACCGCAAGTTCGTCTATCGCGGCAGCCAGCTTGTCGGCTGCATCCTCATCGGGGACACGCAAGGCGCGCTCTGGTATCTACGCCTGATCCGCGAGGGCATCGACGTGTCACCCTTCCGGCGCGATCTGCCCTTCGGCGAAAGCTTCTGCACCGCAGTGGCGGCCTGAGCGATGCTGGACAGGACCAGCCCTGCAGCTGCAGCGCCTGTGCGCACCACCTGCCCCTATTGCGGCGTTGGCTGCGGGGTCATCGCCACGCCTGATGGCGAGGGCGGCGCCACCATCGCTGGCGACCCGGACCATCCGGCCAATTTCGGCAAGCTCTGCTCCAAGGGCTCGGCGCTGGGCGAGACACTGGCGCTGGGTTCCCGGGTTCTCCATCCGCTGAAGCGCCAGCCGGATGGCTCCTATGCCCGCGTGTCCTGGGGTGAGGCGCTGGATGCCGTCGCCGCTGGCTTTACCACGCTTGCGCGCGCGCATGGCCCTGACAGCATTGCCTTCTACCTCTCGGGCCAGTTGCTGACGGAGGACTATTACGTCGCCAACAAGCTGATGAAGGGCTTCATCGGCTCGCCCCATGTCGACACCAATTCGCGGCTCTGCATGGCCTCGTCGGTGGCAGGCCACAGGCGCGTGTTCGGCACAGACACCGTGCCCGGAAATTACGAGGATCTGGACGAGGCTGATCTGATCGTGCTGGTCGGGTCCAACGCAGCCTGGTGCCACCCCGTCCTGTTCCGTCGCATGCAGGAAAACCGCAGCAACCGCGCAGCCAGGCTGATTGTCATCGATCCCAGGCGCACCGCGACAGGTGACGAGGCGGATCTGTTCCTGCCAGTGGCGCCGGGCATGGACAGCGTACTTTTTGCGGGCCTGCTGGTGCATCTGGTGGGGCGGGGCCTGACGGACAGCCACTACCTTGCCGCCCATGTCACCGGCTTTGACGAGACCTTGGCCAATGCACGCGCCATTGCACCCGATATGGCGACAGTCGCGCGCCTGACAGGCCTCGCCGAAGCTGACATCGCGACCTTCTATGAGCTTTGGGCCTCGACGCCAAAAGTGGTCACGGCCTGGAGCCAGGGTGTGAACCAGTCGGCGCAGGGCACCGACAAGGTGGCAGCGATGATCCATTGCCATCTGGCGACAGGGCGCATTGGCCGCCCCGGCATGGGTCCCCTGTCGCTGACCGGCCAGCCCAATGCGATGGGTGGCCGCGAGGTGGGCGGGCTGGCCAACATGCTGGCCGCCCATATGGGATACGCTCCCAACGAAGTGGACCGCGTGCGCCGCTTCTGGCGTGCACCCCGCATGGCCGAGCGCGAGGGGCTGAAGGCGGTCGCCATGCTCGATGCTGTTGCCAGCGGAAACATCCGGGCACTCTGGGTGATGGCGACAAACCCGGCGGTCTCGCTGCCGCGCGCTGACCATGTGCAGGCTGCCATGCGCAGGCTAGACCTGTTCATCGTGTCCGAGGTCGTGCTCTCGAACGACACGGTGGCCGCTGGCCCGCACTACATCCTCCCGGCCGCTGCCTGGGCCGAGAAGGACGGCACGGTGACCAACTCCGAGCGTCGCATCTCGCGCCAGCGTGCGTTCCTGCCGCTGCCGGGCGAGGCGAGGCCGGACTGGTGGATCATTGCGGAAGTGGCGCGCCGCATGGGCTTCGGCGAAGCCTTTGGCTATGGGGGCGCTGTCGACATCTACCGCGAGCATGCAGCGCTGACGGCCTTCGAGAATGAAGGCACACGCAGCCTCGACATTGGCGCTCATGCCAGCATCAACGCTGCGGCTTTTGACGCGTTGACGCCCGTGCAATGGCCGCTCAAGGCAGGCCAGCAGGTGGGCGCACCGCGCCTGTTTGCCGATGGCGGTTTCTTCACGCCGGACCGCAAGGCAAGGATGGTTCCGCTTGCCTTCCCCGCCTTGGCCGACAAAACGGGCGAGGCTCTGCCCTATCTGCTCAACACAGGGCGCGTTCGCGATCACTGGCACACCATGACGCGCACGGGCTTGAGCCCGCGTCTGGCGGCGCACATCGCCGAGCCGTTGCTCTGGATCCACCCTGATGACATCTCGAAAGCGGGCCTGCGCGATGGGGGCTTTGCCCGTGTCAGCAATGCCCATGGCAGCGCGATCCTGAAGGTCAACGCCGATCCTGGCGCGCAACCCGGCTCGATCTTCGCGCCGATCCACTGGTCGGGCGAAACCTCGTCCCATGGCCGTATCGGGGCGGCGGTGCATGCCTTTTTCGATCCATTCTCCGGACAACCCGAGATGAAGGCGACTCCGTCCGCGCTGGCGCCAGTCACATATGCTTCGCGTGGCTTCATTCTGTCGCAAGGCGATGTGGCTTTGCCAGATGATGACTGGTGGGCTCGGGTCTCCATCAGCGCAGGGCAAGGCAAGCTCTTTGCCAGCAATGCGCCGCTCGAGACCCTTCAGCAATCGATGCGGGACCAGTTTTCCGGCTGCGAGCTTGTCGAACTGGTTGACGCCCGCGCAGGCGTCTACCGTTTGGCCGCAATAAGGGATGACGTGCTTGTTGGCGCTGTCTTTGCCGGGCCGGACCACGATGCCCCGGTCTGGGATGCCGTGAAGGCGCTGTTTGGCCATGCACCTCTGTCGCCGCGCGAGCGCAGCGCGGTTCTGTCGGGGCGCTCACTGGATGGCGTGGCGGATACGGGTGCGATTGTCTGTGCCTGTTTTGGCGTCGGGCTGAACGCGATCCGCGAGGCCTTTGTCAGCAAGGCAGCAGCCAGCCCGGACGATATTGGCAGCATGCTGAAAGCGGGAACGAATTGCGGTTCCTGCCTGCCGGAAATCCGCCGCATCGGACTGGCGTCAGTGGAGGCAGCCTGAAAAGGAGGCAGAGGCAAGAATGTCTGTTTTTTAGGCAAGTGCTGGCGCTTTGTGCGCTGCACAATCGAACGGCACTGGCCGTTCCACCAAGAATGAGCGTTTCAGGCCTGTTTCCGGTCATTTCCCGAAGATTCGGCCATGGGCGCGGCCACGCACCGACTTGGCACGGTATTTGTTAGTAAAAGCCAGACCCGCAGTCAGCGCTGACCGTGTGGAAACGAAATCGATCAGCAAAGCCGCTGTGGTGCGAAGGGCCTCTGGTCGCTTCGCCCTGGCGGCTTTTGCTTTGCAGCAGACTTCGGACCTAGAGGCACCATGACGGCGAGAGCACTGAAAGTCGTGTCAAGCACGGGAGAGACAGCGGTGAACGCACCCATCCAGCAGGCCAAGGGCGCGATTGTTGCGCTGCCTGTTGCCAGCAAGCCTGTGACGGAGCGACTGCGCCCCTTTGTGCAGTCCGTCCTTGTCACGGTGATCCCGCCCTTGGTGACGCTCGCGCTCATCCTGCTGGTCTGGCAGATCGCGACGTCCGGCCCGCAATCGGCCCTGCCTTCACCCACCCGGATTTGGGCCGAGGCGCGCGATCTGATCGTCGAACCGTTCTTCTGGAATGGCAGTCAGGACATTGGCCTCGGCTGGCGCGTGCTTACATCCTTGCAGCGTGTGGCCATCGGCTTCAGCCTTGCCGCTGTCGTCGGCATCCTTGTGGGGGCGCTCATTGGCCAGTCGGTCTGGGCCACGCGCGGGTTGGACCCGATCTTCCAGGTGCTGCGCACTGTGCCACCCTTGGCCTGGCTGCCGATTTCGCTGGCGGCGTTCCGGGATTCGAGCCCGTCGGCCATTTTCGTGATCTTCATCACCGCGATCTGGCCGATCATCATCAACACGGCGGTCGGCATCCGCAATATTCCACAGGACTATCGCAATGTGGCGCAGGTGCTGCGGCTCAACCAGATCGAGTTCTTCTTCAAGGTGATGCTGCCTTCGGCCGCGCCCTACATCTTCACGGGCCTGCGCATCGGCATCGGCCTGTCCTGGCTGGCGATTGTGGCAGCCGAGATGCTCACGGGCGGCGTCGGCATCGGCTTCTTCATCTGGGATGCCTGGAACT
This sequence comes from Allobosea sp., assembly GCA_031373605.1. Taxonomy (GTDB): domain Bacteria; phylum Pseudomonadota; class Alphaproteobacteria; order Rhizobiales; family Beijerinckiaceae; genus Allobosea. Next base: position 9,650 of record JANMMX010000135.1, read on the forward strand.
CGTCGCGCCTGCCCGACATCGTCGTGGCGCTGCTCTACATCGGCGCGGTTGGTTTCGTGCTCGACAAGATCGTGGCCGGCATCGGCCAGTTCATCACCCGCGGCACCGCGTCAAACTGAGGAGCTGGAACATGACCACCACAAAATCAGCGACGCCGTATCTGAAGCTCGATCACATCGACAAGACCTTCCAGCGTGGCTCGGCCTCGACCGAGGTTCTCAAGGACATCAACCTCACCATCGGCAAGGGTGAATATGTCTCGATCATCGGTCATTCCGGCTGT
>JANMMX010000256.1:0-3017 GCA_031373605.1 Allobosea sp.
CCCGGACCTGACCACCTCGCGCCGGATTGCAGCCGCGATCAATGATTTCCTCGGCATGGATTCTGCCGAGCCTACCGATCCTTCCACGGTCGTTCTCCAGATCCCGCCCAAATATCAGGGCAACATGATCCGCCTGCTGACCGATGTCGAGCAACTGCGCGTTGAGCCGGACCAGCTGGCCCGCATCGTCATCGACGAGCGCTCCGGCATCATCGTCATGGGCAAAGATGTGCGCGTCTCCACCGTCGCGGTGGCTCAGGGCAACCTGACGGTCACGATTTCCGAACAGCTACAGGTCAGCCAGCCCGAAGGGTTCTCGCGCGGCGTGACCACCGTGGTGCCGCGCACCAACGTCAAGGTCGACACCGAAGGCGGCAACAAGCTCGCCGTCGTCAAGGAAAGCGTCACGCTGAAAGACCTTGTCGACGGCCTGAACGCGCTGGGCATTGGCCCGCGTGACCTGATCTCTATCCTGCAAGCCATCAAGTCGGCTGGCGCGCTCCAGGCCGAAATCGAGGTGATGTGATGACGATTGCCCTTGCCCTCCCCGCCGCCAAGATGGCGCTCGCCGCTGCCTCCTCGCTCGGAAGCGGCCTCAGCGGCTCACTCGGTTCTGCTGCCGCTGGCAAAGCCATCAAAGGCATTGCGGGTGCGCTGAACCCGGACCAGACCAAGGCGAAGAAGACCGCCGATGACTTCGAGACCATGTTTCTCGAGCAGATGACCGAGCACATGGTCAACTCCAAGGACACCGAAGGCCCGATGGGCGAGAATGGTGCCGGTGGCGGCATCTGGCGCTCCATGCTGAACCAGCAATATGCCAAGCAGATCCAGAAATCCGGTGGCATGGGCCTCTCCGACCAGATCATGCGCTCGATCCTGCAGGTGCAGGAGAACGCGCAAGGCAAGGCCAACAACAGCATCCAGACCACCACAGGAGCAGCCGATGTTCGCGGCCAGGCCTGAGATCGCTGACACACGCCTGCGGGTCACGCTGCCGGCAGAGGCTGTCGCGCTGGTTGACGGCGTGATCGAGCAGCTTGCTGCGCTGGCCCATGTTGTCGGCGAGGAAACGCAGCTTGTCCGCGAAGGCAAGCTGGCGGAAGCGCTGGAACGCGAGAAGCGCAAGTCTGAACTGGCTGGCGCCTACATGAAGGGCCTTGAGCAGGTGAAGGCCAATGCCGTGGCGCTGGCCCGCTTCAGCCCGGACGGTGTGGTGCGGCTGAAAGCAGCACATCTCGAATTCCAGGAACTGATCGAGACCAACCAGGCGGTGCTGGCAACGGCGCGTGCCGTGTCGGAATCGATCATGCGCGATCTGGCGACACAGACCGGCACGCAGACGCGCGCCTCGGGCTATGGACCCACGGCTGCGGCCAACATGGCAGCCTTCCGGCGCCCGGCGGCAGGTCCGATGATGGTCTCCAAACGGCTTTGATTCGCAGCAGCAGGGTTAACGCCCTGCCCTGAGCAACCGTTAAAGATTCACCAATTTTCCTCACAGAAGATTCAACTCTCCCTGTCATCTTCGTCCATGCCTGCCAGAAGGCGGCGGAAACGGATGAGGAGATCCGGTCATGGAACTCGGCGGCGTCAACAAGACGTCCGTCGGAGCGACCACGCAGGTCGCACCCCGGCAAGACGTCAATGCGACGGCTGGCACTGCCGCTGTCGACCTGAAACCTGAAGAGACCGTGCAGGCGACGCCAGCAGGCGATGCCGTGCAGGTGAGCCTGAGCAATGACGCCGATGCGGCGGCAAGGCGCATGGCAGCCTTGAGCGATGTCATTGAACGCCGCGTCGAGACCGACCCGCGCACCAGCGAGGTGGTCTACAAGCTCGTGCGCGAGGGCAGCGGCCAGATTCTGCTGCAGTTGCCCGACGAACAGGTGCTGCGCCTGCGCGAGTATCTCTCCAAGGCAAACGAGCAGCGCAAGAATGCTGACGAACAGGCCACAAAAGCGAGCAACGCTCACGTCACGCGCATCGCCTGACGGATAAGGAGTGGAAGAGAATCGGCCGCCCGCCCTCCCTGGCTGGCGGCATTTTGCGTTTCTTGGCCAACGGCAGCAGCGGCTTGGAGACGGTTGGACGCAGCATGGTTAAACTGCTTTGTTTCGTATGGTTAGCACCGGGTTAAAATCAGCCCGATTCTGACCGGCGTGAAGCCACTGTCTTTCTGCAATCTCAGATTGTGCTTAACCTGCTGACTATATTACCAATTGAACAATGCAACTCAGAGCATATAACGCACGAGGATAGACACAACTTTTCACGTGATCGATTAACTATAATATAATCAACGTAAACAAAATAAATATAGTGAAGATTTACTCCCTGTTAAAGTTAAGAGCTCACGTTGAATGCACCAACAGGATGTTTGGTCGAGCCAGAAGGCTCGTGTAACCAAGAAAGGTGCGTATCATGGGCGTGACCCCAATCTCCCTCACTGTCGGCATGCGCAATGCGCTCGGCTCGCTCGGTGAACTCCAGGACCAGATCACCACAACCAACTTCCGCCTCGCCTCTGGCAAGAAGGTCAATTCCGCGCTCGACAACGCCGTGAACTTCTTCACCGCGCAGTCACTGAACGACCGGGCCAAGGGCCTCGCCGTCATTCAGGACAATATCGGCCTCGGCATCAATCTGCTGAAGAACACCGACAAGGCACTGAATTCGATCAAGCTCTCACTGGAGCAGGCCGAAGGCTCGCTGAAGGCCTCGCTGAACTCGACCGGCACCAATGCCCGCTCGGTCACCAACTTCGCCTTCCGCAACACGCAGGGCGTCGCTGATGCCAGTGTTGCCTTCGGTGAAGCTGCAACTGGCGTCGGTCAGAACCGCTTCCAGAACGGCGATTCCTTCTCGATCCGGCTCGCCACACAGACCTCGACCGGCTCCGTCAACACACTTGCCACTGGCGTCACATTGACGATCGCCACCGCCTCGACGGTGCAGGAAGTCATCAACGCCATCAACAATGATCTGGTCATCAACCCGGCCGGCCAGGAGCGTCT
>JANMMX010000274.1:0-2538 GCA_031373605.1 Allobosea sp.
GAGCGGCAATGCCGCGATCTTGCGCGCAGGCTCTGACAGTTTCCGCACCTCGACCGAAATCGCGGCTGCGCTGCGCGCCGGACTGGCGCAAGCTGGCCTGCCGGAAGACACGATCCAGCTGGTGCCGACGCGGGATCGCGCCGCTGTCGGCGAGATTCTGACGGGGCTGGATGCCAACATCGATGTTGTCGTGCCGCGTGGCGGCCGCAGCCTTGTGGCGCGCGTGCAGGCGGATGCGCGCGTGCCGGTTTTTGCCCATCTCGATGGCAACTGCCATGTCTATGTCCATGCGGGTGCTGACCTCGCCATGGCGCGCGAGATCGTGCTCAACGCCAAGCTGCGCCGCACCGGTGTCTGTGGTGCCGCCGAGACGCTGCTCGTCGACAAGGCCGTGGCCCGCACGCATCTCGCGCCGCTGGTGAGGATGCTGCTGGATGCAGGCTGCGCCGTGCGCGGCGATGCTGCCACGAAAAACATCGATCCCCGCATCACGTCAGCCACCGAAGAAGACTGGGGCACCGAGTTTCTCGATGCCATCATCGCGTGCCGTGTGGTCGAGGGGCTGGACCAGGCGATGGCGCATATCGCGCGCCATGGCTCGCACCACACCGAGGCGATCATCACCTCTGACACAGCCGCCGCAACCCGGTTTCTGGCCGAGGTCGATTCCGCCATCGTGCTGCACAATGCCTCCACCCAATTTGCCGATGGCGGCGAGTTCGGCTTTGGCGCCGAGATCGGCATCGCAACAGGCCGCATGCATGCGCGCGGGCCCGTTGGCGTCGAGCAGCTCTGCGCCTTCAAATATCGCGTGCATGGCGAAGGCCAGACGCGGCCGTGACGTCTGCTGATGTGCCGCCCGCCGATATTGCGCTGCCGCTCCATGCGCCCGGCCTAAAGATCGGGCTGTTTGGCGGCTCGTTCAATCCGGCCCATGACGGCCATCGGATGGCGAGCCTGACAGCCCTGCGCAAGCTGGGGCTGGACCGCATCTGGTGGCTGGTCACACCGGGAAACCCTCTGAAGGACAACAGCGCGCTGCCTTCGCAGGCTGTGCGCATGGAGCAGGCGCGCGTGCTTGCGCACCATCCGCGCATCGTCGTCACCGGCGTCGAGGCCTCACTCAACACGCGCTATACGGCTGACACATTGCGGGCGCTGATGCGGCGCTGCCCCGGCGTGCAGTTTGTCTGGATCATGGGCTCGGACAATCTCGCCTCCTTCCACCGCTGGCAGGAATGGCAGGCGATTGCGCAGATGATGCCATTTGCCATCATCGACAGGCCCGGCACCACCCACAAGGCCGTGCGCAGCCGCGCGGCGCTCAAGCTCGCCCGTCACCGGCTGGATGAGACGGACAGCCCGCTGCTCGCATCAAGCCGCGCGCCGGCCTGGATTTTCCTGCATGGCCGCCGCTCCGGCCTGTCCTCGACACAGCTTCGGGAAGCGATGTCGGCTGAACCTGACGCCTAGACGCCGAGCGGGGCCAGCCCCTTCTCGATGCTGCTGCGGCGCGCTTCCAGAAACGGCGGCAGAGCCAGCTTCTCGCCAAGCGTCTCCATTGGCTCGTCCACATCGAAACCGGGGCCATCCGTTGCCAGCTCGAACAGAATGCCGTTCGGTTCACGGAAATAGAGCGAGCGAAAATAGTGCCGGTCGATCGGCCCGCTGTTGGGATAGCGGTGCTGGGCGAGGCGCTGCGTCCAGACATCATAGGCCTCGAATGTCGGAATGCGCAGCGCGAGATGATGCACCGCGCCGGCGCCTTCCGTGCCCGGTGCCTTATGCGGCTCCACCGCAACCTGCAGCTCTGCCGAAGGCCCGCCAGCACCAATGGCGTAGACATGAATGTCACCATCCGCGAGCGCCTGATCCCTGAACTGGCCGTTCGGCTTCAAGTCGAGCAGCTTCTGCAGCACCGCATCTGTCGGCTCGAGCTTTGGCACGCTGAGCACCATCGGCCCGAGACCTCGGATCTGGTGTTCCGGCGGAACGGAGCTGCGCTCCCAGACCTCGCCTTCGCCTGCGCCGCCGTCATCAACCAGCATCAGCCGCTGGCCTTCCGGATCTTCAAAATCAAGCACAAGGCGGCCGTTGCGCTCCGCGATCCCGCCATGAGCGATGCCAAGCGCCGTCAGATGCTGCACCCACCAGTCAAGCGTCGCCTTGCCGTTGACGCGCAGACCTGTGCGGATGACCGATCGAGATCCCCGCCTTGCGCGCGCCACAGGCCATTGGAAAAAGGTGATGTCGCTGCCAGGCGTTGCCCGGCCATCACCATAGAAAAGATGATAGGCAGAGGTGTCATCCTGGTTGACTGTGCGCTTGACCATGCGCATGCCGAGCGCCTGCGTATAGAACCGATGGTTGCCAACAGCATCGGCACAGATGGCCGTGAGGTGATGGAGCCCGGTGAGGTTCATGTCGGCAGAGTTCTTGCCAGAGGGGTTCATGGTTTGATGATCCTGAATTGCAGCGCGAGATGGACGCCTGCCTGCAAGGCGGCGTCGTTCTGACCTGAGATAGGCCTGCCTGCCC
>JANMMX010000311.1:0-5488 GCA_031373605.1 Allobosea sp.
AGCAGAAACAGCTGGTGGCGGGCTTGGCGCGGCAGCCTTGGGCGCAGCGGCGACAACGCGCTTCTCAGGCGCGGCCGTCGCTGGAACAGGCTGCGGCTGTCGCTGCGCCATTTCGCGCAGGATCGGGTCTCGCAGGACGGCTTCGCGATTTGCCGACTCGCGTGGTGTCAACGTTTCACGCGCTGCATCGCGCGAGGGGCCAAGATCTGCAGGGCGCATCGGCGGCAGCTGCAATTCAGGCACGGCGGCCAGGCTGCGTCCTGTCAGGGTGGGCTCACCGGCGAGGAAGGGCGAAGGATGGCGCACCTTCTGCAGATACAGCGCGTTGACCGCAATTGCGCTGCAGGCCACCGTGCACAAGGCCAGCATCGCCGACTTGCCCGGACGACGGCGCATCGCGCGCAACATGCGCTTCCAGAGCGGCTTCTTGCGCTTCGGTCGCGCGTGCGTCACGGGCGTGGCATCCAGATTGCGACGGTCCATGGCGCTGATCGACACGGTGTTGGCAGGCATGTTGGCTTCCTCGAATGAAAATCGGGCCGTCTGGTTTGTTGGTTCAACCCGTCAGGCGGACGGGGGCATAATCTTCAAGGCCGCGTCTGGGCTGGCGGATATAGGTGGCGATGCGCACAGGCGCGCTGGCTTCATCGCGCAGTTCGAGCGGCAGGCGGACACCGACGCGTGTGCCCGCACCCGGGGCGCTCTCGATTGTCAGTGTGCCGCCATGCAGGCCAACCAGGCCGCGCACCACGGAGAGGCCGAGGCCGGTGCCCTCGTAAGTGCGATCATAGGATGACTTGGCCTGAAAGAAGGGATCGCCCAGACGTGGCAGATCGGCTTCGGCAATGCCGATTCCGGTGTCGGTCACAGACAGATCGATCATGTTGCCATCGCGCACAACCGCGATGGTGACGCTGCCCTCGGCCGGTGTGAACTTGATTGCGTTGGAGAGCAGGTTGATGACCACCTGCTTCAGGGCGCGCCGATCGCAAGACAGGGTCGGCAGTTCCGGACCCAGCACGCGCTCGAGCCTGACGTCTCCCGCCTTGGCGCGAATGTCGAGCAGGTCACAGCAGCTGCCGACAAGGGCTGGCAGATCGACAGGCTCCGGATCGATGGTCATGGCGCCTGACTCGATCTTGGAGACGTCGAGCAACGTGTTCACAACCTCGAGCAGATGCTGGCCAGAGCCGTGGATGATGCGGGCATATTCCTCGCGCTTGCCAGCATCCATCGGAATGAAGGATTCAGTGGCCAGCATTTCCGAAAAGCCGATGATCGCGTTCAGCGGCGTGCGCAGTTCGTGGCTGACAGTGGCGAGAAACTGGCTGCGGGCGCTGTTGATGCGCGCCTCGCGCTCGGCCTGCTGGTCGCGGATGGTTTCGGTTTCACGCTTCTGCGTGATGTCACGCGAGACGCACACCACCGTGGAATTCGCCAGATCAGACCCGCGACCGGCCCGGCTGGCGCGCATCTCGAGCCAGACAACCTCTGGCGCATCCTGACCTTCACGCAGCACAAGTGCCCGGACAATGGCTTCCCCCGGCTGGCCGCCATGGGCAACATCACTGAGCAGCTTCAGATAAGCCGGCCGGTCGGTGATATGGACCAGCGCAAAGAGGCCGCGATCGCGGATTGAGTCTGGCTCAACCGACAGGACGCTGCGGGCTGAGTGGTTGGCATGGATGACGGCCCCGGAGGCATCATGCCATGTCACGAGATCGCTCACAGAATTGAGCATCAACCGGGCGCGCTCATGCGCCACAAGCTGGGCTGTATGTTCACTCGCACGCACACTCGAAAGTGAGACTCCGATCATCAAGGCGTGCAGGATGACCGCGACCACGAGCACCGGCACAGCTGCGGCTGACCAATCCGTAATCATTGCGAGATGACCCGAAAACTCGACCCCTGCCAGAAGCACAAGGCCGAGGCTGGCAATGCCAGCAACACGAGCCATCAGGCGCTTCTGCCCCGAGATGATGGCTTCCAGCGGCACTGCCACAAGCCAGAGCAGCGCAGGTGAAAACATGCCGCCGGAGGCTGCCGCCAGCACAAGGACCAGCAGGGTCAATGCGGCGGCGGACACCATCTGTGCCTGCTCCAGTTTCCCGGTCCGGGACAGCACAGCGACGCCCAGCAATGGCATCGCGACAGCAGCCAGCGCTGTCAGTTCAAGAGCATCCAGGCTGCCTTTCCAAAGCGCATAGGGCGGCAGCAGACAGAACGCAGCGAGCACGCAGATGATGCGTGAAAACATGAAAGCCTGATGGGACGCGCGCAGCACAGGGTCATGGCGCGCATCGCGATGCACCATCGCGGCGATCCTTGCCTTGAAACCTGCCATGGTCAGTTGTGCTGCCAAGAAACCGTCGCCCTTGTCACGGAACCGGATGGCCGATTCTGATCTGTTGTCACTCTTGGCCATGGCGGTTTAAGCGCGCCTTAAGGCAAAAGCTTCAAACCGTTGGATAAGGTGAAGGTAAAATCGTATTTTTCTCATTTAATTCAACAGCTTGGTCTATCAGAACACAACCAGGACGGCCATTTCACAATGTTTGGCGGCAAGGTGAACGGATGCTGAAGAAAGCCTGGCAATCTTGATTCAAAAACTGACTGGCAAAGTCACCGCGTCTTATGATCCCTGTGCCATGATGCTGTTCTGGGAGAAGACGGGATGCAGCTTTGCGCCGGGACGCGCAGGCCGCAGCAGACAGGGGAGCGGCACATGACATCGTTTCTGCGCTATGCCGCCATCATTGGCGCGATGGCCTATCTGTCGCCGGTTCATGAACGCGGGCCTGAACTGCCAAAACCTCCTGGCTCCGTGAGTTTCGACAGCGCTCTGAAAACGCTGGAGACGGCAAAATCGGCAGGACAGGCCTTTGCGGCGCTCGATCCCGAAACGCGTGCGCGTCTTTTGGCCCACGCCGTCGCTGCTGCTGGCGGCGAGACGGCAACGCCCGCGAAGAAGCCCGGCAAGCCCTAGTGGCGCGACCAGCTGCGACTGCGTGGACGTTCGCGCGTTCTTGACGCAACGCGCATCACCGCCCAAGACAGCCAGGCGATGCGCCGCACAGGATTGCGCGCCACAAGAGCCAACGGAAACATGGATCAGGACCTCAACGAGATCATCGCCAATTTCGAGCTGCTCGAAGAGTGGGATGACAGATATCGTTATCTGATCGAGCTTGGCCGCACGCTCAAGCCAATGGCTGAAGCTGCACACACAGAAGACAACCGTGTGCGCGGCTGCGCCAGCCAGGTCTGGCTGCTGACCTCGACGGAGGGCGCCTCCGGCCCGGACATGCGCGTGCATTTTGCGGGCGACAGCGACGCCCACATCGTGCGTGGTCTCGTGGCGCTGACGCTGGCCATCTATTCCGGCAAGCGTGCAGCCGACATCCTTGCGACCGATGCCAACGCCGTGTTCGAGCAACTGGGGCTTTCGGCCCATCTGACTCCACAGCGCTCGAACGGTGTGCGTTCCATGGTCGAGCGCATCAAGGCCGATGCGCGGCGGCTGTCGGCCTGAACCGCAAGGCGCTCACAGCGGCGGCAACTGATTTGGGCGCGCATCCGGCGCCTGCCAGACGCGTGTGCGCTGGCGATCCGCGCCTGTCACACGCTCAACCAGGCCATAGTGGTCGGCCAATCGGTCCAATGCGAGCCGCAGTGCCAGCTTGGCGGAACGCACCGGCCAGCCGCGCTCGATCTCGACCTGTTCCAGCCGTTTCAGGAAGGCGCAGACGTCCATCACGAGCCCGGACGATTCCGGCCCCAGAATGTCGCAAGCCTTGCGCACACGCTGGCGGGCAGCGAGCACAGCCTCGCTTGCCGAGGCTGGATCATCAGCCGGGCCGCGCCGCCCGCCGGCAATCGCGGCAGACCAGTTCGAAGTGATGCGTGGCAGCATCTGCGCCAGCGTGACATCGGCCCGGAAGCGTTCACCCGCAGCAAAAGCTGTTGCGCTGATCTGAGATCGACCCTGCCTGTCCTTCCGGCGATGCAGCCAGGCGAGCGGGCTTTCCAGCATGTTGACGATGACCTCAGTCTTGCGACCTTCAACGCTGACCTGGGAATGACCCAACCGCCGCTGCTCGCCCGCGGCATCCGGCGAACTGGTTGCTGTCTGTGAACCCGCTGCGATCAGACGTGCAGCCGTGCCCTCGCCTTGCCAGCACGCCAAGCCTTGCGTCACCAGCTTTCGCGCGACTGCCAGTGAAGCGGTGCCTGCACCCAGCGTCATCGTGCCATGACGGCGATACAGGCCGACCTCCATCTCCGAGAATGAGGACATTGTCCCGAAGCAACCCTCCTGCGCGAGGAGGCTGAGGAGGCGCTGCTCGGCAGCACTGATTGAGCTTTCGGGAGTCGTGATGGTGGTGGTCTTGCTCACGGCATGTTCCTTTCACTGCTGATCTGGCAAGCTTGAAGCAGAAGCCCTGCTTCGAGCGCATTGAGGGCAAACTCGGTGTTCGGGTTGTCGCGCGCCAGTTCGATGCGGGCGCAAGCGTGCCGCACCGTGGTGCGGTCCCGCCCGAAGGCGCGGCCGGTCGCCGTCAGGCTGATGCTGAAGGTGACGTGGGTCAGATACATCGCATGAGCACGCACAAGGGCGACGTTGGCCCGACCACGGCTCCCTTGCCGGAGACTCGCGATTTCGAAACCCGACAAGGTGCTCGCAACCCCTTCAGCCAGCCGTGCCCGCATGGTCACGGACATGGAACGTTGCAGGTGTGCAAAATTTATGTTCATGATATGTTCTTTCAACAGTTTTGACGGAAATTGCGGTCAAGCCCTGGCTCAATCGGTGGTCTTTTCGGCAACTGGCATCGGATCGGTTTAATAGGAATATATTCTGTTCAGAATATTGGCAAGGGCGTCGTGGCATTTTTTTCAATTGTCCCCAGCCAAGAAAAAAGCCACCGGGCGAGCCCGGTGGCTTTATGGTCGGTCAATGCTGACTGCAGCTCAGCGGCGCTTGCGGCGCTGCTGGCCGAGACCCATCTTTTTAGCCAGCTGTGAGCGGGCCTCCGCATAGTTGGGCGCCACCATCGGGTAGTCGGCAGGCAAGCCCCACTTCTCGCGATACTGCTCGGGCGAGATGTTGTACTGCGAACGCAGATGGCGCTTCAGAGACTTGAATTTTTTTCCGTCTTCGAGACAGATCAGATAGTCTGGCGTAATCGACTTCTTGACCGATGTCGCCGGCTTCTGGGCTTCAACGACAACGACCGGGGCAGCAATGCCCCCGGCAACACGGGTCAGTGCAGCGTGCACATCGCCAATCAGAGCAGCCAGATCGCCGACAGGCACAGAGTTGTTCGAGACGTAAGCCGAAACAATATCTGCAGCCAGCTCGATCATTTCCGACGTGTTTTGGTCTGCCATGCGTAATCTCCCGTTTTTCTTGTTGGTTCATCGCGTCATGCGATGTGCAGGGTTCAGTCGCGAGTGAAGCAGCGCGCAATTCAGGCCTGAACAG
>JANMMX010000366.1:0-3227 GCA_031373605.1 Allobosea sp.
AGCTGCCAGATCAAGCAGGGCGAAGGCGGCCTGCGAACCATCCCGCGCCATCGGCGCCCCGGTGTGAAAGCGCAGGAAATCGGCGACGCCATCGCGCGCTGCCAGTGACGGCGCGAGCCAGAGCGGCGTCTCGAAATCGCAAAGCGCGAGCAGCAAGGCAGCAGGGGCTGCCGGCAGCGGGCAATCTGCCGGCAGCAGGTGATCCAGCGCGCGGATGCGGCCAGGTGTGGCCAGCGCTTCCATCATGCGGCGGAAGGCGTTCTGGCTGTCGAAGACGGGCTCGGCAAAACCGGCGGCAAGCGCGCTCATGGCTCGGACTCGCCTCTGACCAGTGTGAAGAAATCAACGCGCGTGGCTGCCGCCTGTGCAGAATCGTTGGCTGCCACCTGCGCGAGGCGCTGGCGGATGGGTGCCAGCACGGCTTCCTCGACGCGCGGACGACTGGTCTCGTCCTGCCAGAGCGCGTCAGCAATTGCCGCCATGCGGGCCAGGCGCCCCTCGCGACCCAGCATCTGGCCATAGCCGCGCTGGCCTCCGGGCAACTCCACCACGGCCCGTGTCACGGTTGCTTCGCCCAGATTGAAGGCGGCACCATCGCTGCCGATGCGACCGCGCACCATGACCAGGCCCGTCTCCGGCTTGCGCAGATCACGCACGACCAAATGCGGCCAGAACTGGGTCAAAGGCTTTGCCAGTTCGGGCTCTGTGGCACGTGCCAGAGTGGCCAATGCGGCGCGACGTGCCGCAACCGGGGCCTCGTTTATTTCAGGAGCGCTTTGCATGTGCGCGACATGCCAACCAGCCATGACAGCTTCGTGACAAGGCTCAGACCTCGGTCGATCTTTTCCCGACAATGGCCATGCGCAAGCGGGATGACGCCAGATCGATCAGGGCGACTGTCCCCAGGATCATCAGGATGATGAAGGCGACATTGTCCCACTCATAGGTGCGGATGGTTTCAGCCAGGTAGAGGCCGATGCCGCCTGCACCGACAATGCCGATGATGGTGGCCGAGCGTGTGTTCGATTCGAAGTAGTAGAGCGTCTGGCTGATGAGCACCGGCATGACCTGCGGCACGATGCCGAAGCGGATGGCGTGCAGCTTCGAGCCGCCCGTGGAAATCACGCCCTCGCCCGGCTTGCGATCCACCGCCTCGATGGCTTCCGAATAGAGCTTGGAGAACGAGCCGATATCGCTGGTCATGATGGCAAGCACACCGGCAAACGGCCCAAGGCCGACCACGTTGATCCAGATCAGCGCCCAGATCAGCGTGTCGATGCCGCGAATCGAATCCGAGAAACGGCGCGTTGTGAAGCGGACAATCGTATTCGCCATCGTGTTGCGCGCGGCCAGAAATCCAAGCGGGAAGGCAAGGATGGCCGCCAGCAGCGTGCCGAGAAAGGCGATGGCCACCGTCTCGGCCAGCGCCTTGAGCAGAGCATAGAGCTGCGTACCCGGCGATGGCGGAACCATGAGGCCCAGGAACGTGCCCAGCTGAACGATGCCGCTGCCAAGCCGTGCCAGCGAGAACTCGAGCTGGAAAATGGCCAGAACGGCCATACCGACAATCCCTGCCAGCACGCCGATGGTGGTCAGGCGGTCACGCTGGGAGCCGGCAATCAGCACGGCATGGCGCGCCTTGACGGCGGACTGGTCAGGAAACATGCGCGATGTTTTCATCGGAGACGGGCTCACTTGCTGTGCTCCGTCGAGATGAGCTGGTTGCGGATACGCTCGGTGACCATGTCGATGATGATGACAGTGCCGATGACGAGCAAAAGAATGGCGGAAACGTCAGAATAGTAGAATTTGCGGATCGCCTCTATCAGATCTGCACCAATGCCGCCGGCGCCGACAAAGCCCATGACGGAGGCGCCGCGCACGTTGATCTCGAAGCGCAGCAGCGCATAGCTGGCGAAGTTGGACAGCACCTGCGGCACAACCGCATAGCGGATGACCTGCCAGCGCGTGGCACCGCTCGCAATGGCGCCTTCCACCGGCTTCATGTCGATGTTTTCGACCACTTCTGCGAATAGTTTACCCAGGGCGCCGACTGTATGGATCATGATGGCCAGAACGCCGGGCACCGGCCCCAGGCCGAAGGCCACGACGAAGATCAGAGCGAAGACAATTTCAGGAACCGTGCGACAAAATTCGAGGAAGCGGCGCGCGAAGAAAAGCTGCGGCTTGCCGGTGGCCAGGTTCACACTGGCCGCAAAGCAGAGGAAAAAACCGCCAATGGCCCCAAACAGGGTGCCGAGATAGGCGATCAGAAGCGTGTCCCAGAGGCGGCTGGTCCATTTGCCAAGACCCCAGAACCACTCCGTTACGTCTGTGAAGACGTGCTTGCCGGTGTCGAGATAAAACAGGCGCCCAAAATAGTCTGTGAATTTCGGCAGGTTCGCGAGGAACTTGGCGATATCGACTTCGGCCACCCTGCCGGCGACGATGCATAGAACGGCGAGCACAGCCAGGCCAATGAGCGTGATGCGCTTTTTGGCGGCTTGCTCGGAAACATAGCCCGCTGAAAGCGTTTTCAGCTGGGCATCAGTCAAACGTGGGATAACGCTGGCCATCGAGAATGCTTTCTTTGGCTCAGCTGCGACGCTTGCGCAGGTCGTCGATGAACTTCTGCAAATCGACAATCGTCAGATAATCGCCATGGACGACCGGGCTGAAGCCGCTGTCCTTGCCATCCGACAGTTTGTCGAAGGCGGCCTTGTCCTTCACCGGCGTCTCAAGGAAGGCACGTGTGATCGCGGCCTTCATGTCGGGCGGGAAAGCTGAAAGAAAGACAACGGGTCCGCCAGGAATCTTGTCGGACCTGTCGATCAGGCGGAAGCCGTCAAGCTTGACCATGCCCTTGGCGGCCATGCGCGAAAGGTTGGAATCGGTCTCGGAGTTCCACCAGTTATAGGCGACATCCACCGTGCCCTGCCGGAGCGCGAGGATCGCGTTCTCGTGGCTGCCAGTGTAGATGACCTTTGAAAAATACGTCTCCGGATCAATGCCTGCCTTGCTCAGGGCAAAGCGCGGCACATTGTTGCCCGAGGTCGAATTCGGATCGACGAGGCCCAGATTGCGGCCCTTGAGGTCGCTGATTTTCTGCGCCGTGTCGTCGGCGCGGACATAGGCGACGGCATGATAGCCGGTCGAGCCGTCCAGCAGCCTGTTGGTCACGAAGGGTTCCACGCCACCCTGAGTCACGCTGTGGGCGCGCACATAGG
>JANMMX010000372.1:0-4407 GCA_031373605.1 Allobosea sp.
GTGCTGGAGCAGGGCAACCCTGTGCCTCTGGCACGCGAGCAGACCGAGATGGCACGCGGCCATGCCGAGGCGCTGATGCCCATGCTCGAACGCGTGATGGCAAAGGTCGAGGGCGGCTTTTCCAGTCTGGCGCGCGTGGCCGTCACGGTTGGCCCCGGCAGCTACACCGGTCTGCGCGTGGGCCTGAGTGCGGCGCGCGCAATCGGCCTTGCCGCAAGAATTCCGGTTCTCGGCGTCTCGACACTGGCTGCAACGGCCGCTGCCCTGATCGGACGCGAATCCGGCCGGGTGATCGCGTCCGCGATCGATGCGCGCCATGGCAGCGTCTATTTTCAGGCGCTGACGGCCGAGGGCCGCCCGCTGGTCGGCATACGGCTGGTCAGCCTGCGCGATGCGGCGCGCGCCATCGGCGCTGGCCCGGTCAGCCTGGCGGGCTCAGGTGCGCTTCTCGTGGCGCGCGAGGCCTGGACCATCGGGCTCGATGCTGTCGTTGTGGATCCGGAGCCCGCACCCGACGTGATCTGGGTGGCGCGTCTTGGTCTGCTGGCCGAACCGGGCGAGGCGCCGCCACAGCCGGTCTACCTGCGTGCGCCCGAAGCAACATCGCAGGACCACGCACGACTGCCGAGGCGCTGAACCATGGGGTTGCTGGACCTGTTTGGTTTCGGCAAGGTCGGTTTCGGCCGAACGGCACAGTCGGCGCGGATTGGTGCGCTGAGTGTGCGCGATGCCCTTCAGGTGGCGAATTTGCATGCGCAGGGCGGGTTCGCCCGAGGCTGGGCGGCGGATGAGTGCGCCGCGTTGATCGCCGATGCCTCGGTTGTCTGCGAAGGCAGCTTCACCGGGAATTCTCCGGTTCCGGATGGTTTCATCCTGTCGCGCCGCGCCGTTGATGAAGCCGAGATCCTGACCATCGCCGTTCAACCGCGGCGGCGACGCAGCGGGCATGGCAAGGCGTTGCTTGGTGCGCATCTCGCCAGATTGGCGAGCCTTGGCGTCAAGACCCTGTTTCTCGAGGTTGAGGCCGGCAATCTGGCCGCAATCACTCTCTACCGCCAGTTTGGCTTTGCAGAGGTCGGGCGCCGTGAATCCTATTATCCCATGCCGGATGGCACACGCGCGGCTGCGCTGGTCATGCGGCGCGAATTGTCATGAAGGCGTGACATGCATGACAGTTGTTGGATGACAGTTGCTGGGGTCATCCTGCGATGATTCGCCCAGCGGAGCAGAGCTGAGACATGCCGGCATCACGCGGAGCCATGGTCGGAAAGGCAGCCGGCATCATCGGGCTGACAGGCCTGCTGGCGCCCTTCCAGTTGCTGGCCCTGGGGCTTGTGCGCAAGCGCACGGATGTCGTGCCACGGCTCTATCACCGGCTGGTCAACCGCGTGCTGGGTTTGCGAATTGTCGAGAACGGGCCAAAGCCGCCTGCGGGCAAGGGCGTGCTGGTTGTCGCCAACCACGTGTCCTGGCTCGACATTCCCGTGATCGGCAGCCTGATGCCGCTGACTTTCGTTGCAAAGTCGGAAGTGGCGCAATGGCCGCTTTTCGGCCAGCTGGCCCGCTTCCAGCGCACCTTGTTCATTGACCGCAGCCGCCGCGCGGCCACGGCAGACATCTCTGCCGATATGGGCGCGCGACTGGCGAGTGGCGAAGCCATCGTGCTGTTTGCCGAAGGCACGACGGGCGACGGCACGCGCATTCTGCCGCTGCGCTCGTCCCTGCTGGGGGCTGTTCGTGAAGCGATCGACAGCAGCGGTGGCACTGACGAGATCACCGTGCAGCCGCTGACGATCACCTATCTTGGCCGCAACGGCCTGCCCGGCGGGCGGGCTGACCGGCTCCGGCTTGCCTGGTATGGTGACACAGAGCTGATGCCGCATCTGAAGGACATGCTGTCGGGCGGGCCCATCGATGTGGCCCTGACCTGGGGACAGCCGATCCGCATGGGCCGTGACAGCTCGCGCAAGGAAGCGACACGGCTGGCCGAGATCGCGATCCAGCAGGCCCGCCGCCAGCACATTCTTGGGGCATGAGCCTGATGCGCCCCTTCACGGCTGATTCCGCTTCACCCTGCGGCCCGGGCGCACTAGAACGGGGCATGAGCGATCTTCTGGCCCCCGCACCTGTCACGCAATCCGACAAAACCAGCATGTCCAGCGCTTCTGTGCCCCGCAAGGCGCTGGTGCGATCCTTCGGTTGCCAGATGAATGTCTATGACGGCCAGAAGATGGCCGACATTCTGAGCGCCCAAGGCTACGAGATGACCGAGAGCACAGACGATGCCGCGCTCGTCATTCTCAACACATGCCACATCCGCGAGCGCGCCACCGAGAAGGTCTTCACCGAGCTGGGCAAGCTCAAGGAAACCAAGACCGCGCGCGCCAAGGATGGCCATGAGACGAAGATCGTCGTGGCCGGCTGCGTGGCACAGGCCGAAGGCGCCGAAATCCAGCGCAGGCAACCCGCGGTCGATCTTGTGGTTGGCCCGCAGGCCTATCACCGCCTGCCGGAGCTGTTGCAGCAGGCAAAGACACGGCGGCTGGTCGACACGGATTTTCCGGTCGATGACAAGTTCGGCCATCTGCCCGGCCCCAGCAGGGCAGCAACACTGGCGCGCGGCGTGTCTGCTTTTGTCACGGTGCAGGAAGGCTGCGACAAGTTCTGCGCCTTCTGCGTGGTGCCCTACACGCGCGGCGCCGAGTTCTCGCGGCCTGTCGCACGCATTCTGGACGAAGTGCGACGGCTCACCGACGCTGGTGTGCGCGAGATCACCCTGATCGGCCAGAATGTGAACGCCTATCACGGCCAGGGGCTGGACGGTGGCAGCTGCACGCTGGCGGGACTGCTTCAGGCTGTGGCCGAGGTTCCCGGCGTGCTGCGCCTGCGCTACACCACCAGCCACCCGCGCGACATGGGCGAGGACCTGATCGCGGCCCATCGCGACCTCGCGCAGCTGATGCCCTTCCTGCATCTGCCGGTGCAGTCGGGCGCTGACCGCACATTGGCTGCCATGAACCGGCAGCACAAGGGCGATGACTATCGCCGCCTGATCGAGCGCATCCGCACGGCCCGACCCGACATTGCGCTGTCGTCGGATTTCATCGTCGGGTTTCCCGGCGAGAGCGAGGCGGATTTCCGCGAGACGCTCAGGCTGTGCGAGGACATCCGCTTTGCCTCGGCCTTCACCTTCAAGTATTCCGAGCGGCCCGGCACGCCTGCTGCCAATGCGCCCGATCAGGTTCCCGAGACCGAGCGCCACGCACGCCTGCTGGAATTGCAGGCGCTGGTCGAGACACATCGCCAGGACTTCAACCACGCCACGGTCGGGCGTGAAACGGAGGTGCTGGTGGAGCGCGAAGGCCGGATGCCGGGCCAGATGGCCGGCAAGTCGCCCTGGCTGCAGCCCGTGCAATTCGACACGACGGAACGCAGAATTGGCGATACAGTGAAAGTGCGAATCGACCGGGCGGGATCAAACAGCCTGTTTGGCCAGCTTGCCGCCTCCGCCCCGGCAATGGCCCAAGGGAGCGACAGAGCTTGGTGAAAGCCGACATGGTGTCTTCGCGCGAACCGGAAGGTTCATTTCCATCCAGCACCGCTGTGCCCTCGGCCAAGATCCAGCCGGGCCCAGGAGAGGCAGCCGAAATCAGGCTGGCGCTGGCCGACAACCGGCTCGCAAGTCTGGTTTTCGGGCAATACGACCAGAACCTTGCGCATCTCGAGCGCAGGCTGGGCGTTCTCGCCAACCCCACCGGCAACCATGTCACCATCAAGGGTCCACGCGAGACCGCCGAGCAGGCGAAACGCGTGCTGGAAACGCTCTATGCCCGCATCAAGGCAGGCGGCACGATCACATTGGGCGACATTGACGGCACGATCGAGGAGCACACGGTGCAGCGCTCGCTTTTTCCGAGCGAGGCGGCCGGCAAATCGGTGTTTGATGCCATTGTCACGCGCAAGCGTGGCCCGGTGCGGGCCCGCAACGCGGCGCAGGACGCCTATTTGCGCCAGCTGAAGCGCCATGAGCTGGTTTTTGCCGAAGGACCTGCCGGCACCGGCAAGACCTGGCTGGCTGTTGGCCATGCTGTGGCGCTGATCGAGCAGGGCGTCGTGGAGAAGATGATCCTGTCGCGTCCGGCTGTGGAAGCTGGTGAGCGGCTGGGCTTTCTGCCTGGCGACATGAAGGAAAAGGTCGACCCTTACATGCGCCCGATCTACGACGCGCTTTATGAATTCATGGAAGCGCGCCATGTTGAACGTGGCCTGCAGACCGGCATGATCGAGATCGCACCATTGGCCTTCATGCGCGGACGCACGCTGACCAACGCTGTCGTGCTGCTGGACGAGGCGCAGAATGCCACCTCGATGCAGATGAAGATGTTCCTGACGCGGCTGGGCGAAGGC
>JANMMX010000389.1:0-2619 GCA_031373605.1 Allobosea sp.
GGCTCACCACATCAGGGTAGGCAATCACGGCACCAAAGGACGAGTTCTTGAGCACGTTCAGATACTGGCTGGTCATGGGAGGCACCATGACGCGCATGGCCTGTGGCACGACCACGAGACGCAAGGTGCGCGTCGGGCGCAGGCCAAGCGCCGCTGACGCCTCAAGCTGCCCCTTGGGCACAGCCATGATGCCGCCACGCACGATCTCGGCCACAAAGCCCGCCGTGTAGGTGACAAGTGCCGCCAGCAGCGCCACGAATTCAGGAATGATGACGAAGCCGCCGCGATAATTGAAGCCGCGCAAAGCTGGCACCTCCCAACTAGTCGAGAGGCTGGCGAGCGAGAAGAGAACAATGGGAACCAAGCCGCAGAGCACCAGCCCGATAAGAAACACTGGCGAGTCCTGCCCCGTTGCCGCCTTGCGCGCCCGGCCCCAGCGCGAGACGCCCCATTGCAGCAGGCAGGCGACAAGGATGCCAAGCCACACCCATTTGAACACTGCGCCCTGCTCGGGCGTCGGCACCGTCAGGCCGCGGTTGTTGAGGAAGGCCACGCCAAAAAAATTGATGCTGTCACGCGGACCGGGCAAGGTCGCCAACACGCCGAAATACCAGAACAGCACGAAGAACAGCAGCGGGATGTTGCGGACAAACTCGATATAGCCACCTGCCAGCGCCGAAAGCAGCCAGATTTTCGACAGCCGCGCGATGCCGATGGCAAAGCCCAGCAAGGTCGCCAGCACCATCGCGATGAACGAGACGAAGATCGTGTTGACCACGCCCGTCCAGAACAGCGACATGATCGTGCCCGATGGCTCATAGCCGTTGAGAACGAAGGGCACATCGATGCCGGATGTCCGCCCCAGAAAATCAAAGCCTGAGGCGATGCCCGCCTTGACCATGTTCTCCGACGCATTGCGGATGAAATAGACCAGCAGCCCGACAATGCCGACCAGCGCGCCCACCTGATACAGGATGTCGCGCACGCGCTTGTCATTCAGAAGGGTGGAAAGACTGGTCATGAGGCGTGCGGGTTTCCGGAGGATGCATCATCAGACAACGCCCGCCCCGCGATTGCGGTGACGGACGCTGCTGTTGGCAAGGCCGGGAGAGGACCTTGCGAAAGAATGCCCGCGCCTGATGCCATTGACCGGCTCAGGCGCGGACCTTGTCTCACTGAAACGGCGGGGTGAAGAGCAGGCCGCCCTTGGTCCAGAGCGCGTTCTGGCCACGCTCAAGCTTCAGGGTTGAACCCATGCCGACCGTGCGCTCGAAGCTTTCGCCATAGTTCCCGACCTGCTTGATGGCGTTGTACATCCAGTCATTCGGCAGGCCGAGCATGGCGCCGAAATTGCCTTCGACACCCAGCAGGCGGCGCACTTCGGCGCTCTTGGAATTTGCCTTCATGTCGTCGACATTCTTGGACGTGATGCCAAGCTCTTCGGCCGCAATCGTGCCATTGAGCACCCAGCGCACCACGGTCTGCCAGCGGTCATCGCCCCAACGCGTCACCGGACCCTGCGGATCATTCGAGATCGGCGTGGTCAGGATCATGTGGTCATCAGGCGCCTTCAGCTTGGCGCGCTGGCCAGCCAGGGCACCGACGCCAGCGGTATAGGCATCGCAACGGCCGGAGTCATAGGCGGCGATGGCGTCATCGTTCTTCTGGAAATTGGTGATGGTGAGCTTCATGTTCCGCTCGCGGAACCAGTCCACCACGTTCTTCTCTTCGGTCGAGCCGGCAGCCACGCAGATCGAGGCGCCGTCGAGATCCTTGGCGGTCTTCGCATTGGCCTTCTTGCGCACCACGAAGGTCTGGCCTTCATAGAAGTTGATGCCCTGGAAATGGATGCCCAGCGAGGCATTGCGCGAGTATGTGATGGTCGAGTTGCGGGCAAGCAGATCGACCTGGCCCGATTGCAGGATCGGCCAGCGCTGCTGCACGGATGTCGGCGTGAACTTCACCTTGGTCGCGTCACCCAGCACGGCTGCAGCGAGCGACTTGCAGAAATCGACGTCGAGCCCCGTCCACTCGCCCTTGTCATTGGCGAAGGAGAAGCCCGGCAGGCCCAGGTGCACCCCACATTCGATGTGGCCGCGCGTCTTGATGCCATCCAGCGTCGGGCTGGGTGAAAGTGTCTGCGCTTGCGCTGCCGTGCCCAGCACGGTTGCGGCCATGGCGCCAAAAATGACTGTCTTGTTTTTCATGTTGAGCCTCCCTCGCTGCGGATTCTCCCGCGCTCGACCAGAGATTGGCATGCCTTGCGGCCCATGCGCCAGACCCAATCCGGCATGATGCATTTGTTGCATCGACCAAACTGGCACTACCGGTCAGAAGGCGATCTGCACCTTCATGGCGCGCGCCCGGTCGCCAGCCAGCTCGAAAGCCTCGACCGCCCGATCAATCGGCAAGGTGGCCGTCAGCAGTGGTGACAGATCGATGCGGCCAGAGCCGATCAGGTCAACCGCTTGCGCAAATTCCTCGTGAAAGCGGAAGGTTCCGCGCAGCTGGAACTCCTTGGCCACCAGCGTGTTGATCGGCAAGGTGAAGGTGCCACCAAGGCCCACCTGTACGATGACGGCACCAGGCCTCAGCACATCGAAGGCACCAACCAGCGCA
>JANMMX010000424.1:0-8570 GCA_031373605.1 Allobosea sp.
CCCAGCGCCATCAGCCGCTGGAACGTGCCAAAGCGGACATGACTGTGGCTCAGCCGCACGAGCACGGCGGAGCGCGTTGGCGATGGTTCGTCATTGCGCTGCAACGCCTCGCCCGTCTCGATGAGCGAAAGGCTCTTTGACGTGTAGACGCCCAGCGCCTCCAGCATCTCGGTGGCCAAGACTTCGCGCAGCCCGCCCTTCAGCGTCAACCGCCCGTCGCCGCGCCGCGACCAGGGCGTGCGGCCCGATCCCTTGGTGCCCAGATCCAGCAGGCGACCATCGCCGGAATCGCGCAGCTGAGCAAAGAGAAAGCCTCGCCCGTCGCCCAGTGCGGGATTGTAAGAGCGGAACTGGTGGCCGTGATAGCGCAACGCCAAGGGTTGCGGCAGATTGTCAGGCAAGGGCTGGAAGCGCCCGAAGTGCGCCAACCATTCGGCCTCGCTGAGCCCACTCAGCCCGACACGCTCCGCCCAGCGCTGGTTGCGAAATCGCAGAACCGTTGCCGGAAAAGCCGCAGGCTCCACCGCGTCAAAAAACGCATCACACAGTGTCAGGTGGCGCGGATCGGGCTTGTAGTCAGACGAAAACGGCATGGCTCCTTATCGGGGCCATGCCGTGAAAAGGTCAAGCTGCTCAGGCGACAGTCAGTCAGGCCGCACCAATGAGAGCGCAGCCTGCTCGCCTGCCTTGGTGCAGAAACTAGTACCAGCCGTAGCCGTAGCGGCGATAGCCGTAGCCATAGCCGTAAGGCCGGGCAGCGGCGCCAACGATGGCCCCGCCAACCACGCCAGCAACCACACCCGTGGCGATGGCATTGCCGGTTTCCTGTGAAGCGCGACGATTCTGCGCGTAGGTGCCGCTCAGGCAATCCGCATAGGCGCGCGTGCCGGGACGATAGCCAGACGAGCGACACACATCGGTTGCGTCAGCAAGCGACTCCTGCGGTGTCTGGCAACCAGCCAGTGTGGCGGCGACAAGGCCGACGGCGAGAATGATACGCTTCATGGGAACCCCCGGGACTGAACAAGATAGCCACCCATAATCGGATTTCCTGCCGCTGGGTCAAGAGAAAAAAGTTAAACGTTGTTAACCCCTCATTTAACCAGTTGGATAAAATTGGAGTACTTGTGACCCGGTCGTTGCGCTCGCAGCCTGGCGGCGGCTAAGCGGTTCGCGTTATCTGCGTTCAGGCCGGCCAGAGCCACCAGGCAAGTCGCAGCGCAATCAGCCACATCACGGCACAGATCACCAGATCGAGCACGCGCCAGGCCAGCGGGCGCGCAAAAATCGGCGCAAGCAGCCTTGCGCCATAGCCAAGCCCGGCGAACCAGACCAGCGACGACACCATGGCGCCAATCATGAAGGCCTGTTTCAGTGCGCCTTCATAGCCAGCTGAAATGGCGCCGATCAGCACCACCGTGTCGAGATAGACATGCGGGTTGGCAAAGGTCAGCAGCAGACAGGTGGTGATGGCGGCCTTCAGACTCGGGGCAGCCACTGCCTGACCAGCATCAAGTGCCGCAGGCTTCAGCGCGCGGCTGAGCGCGAGCCAGCCATACCAGAGCAGGAAGGCAATGCCGCCGCCCGTCACCAGCTTGAGCAGGATCGGGCTGGACTGCACCAGCCGTCCAAGACCCATGACGCCAGCGGCAATCAGCAATGCATCCGAAATGGCGCAGATGGCCACAACGGCAAAGACGTGCTGCCGCAGGATGCCCTGCCGCAGCACAAAGGCATTCTGCGCGCCAATGGCGACAATCAGTCCGAAACCGACGCCAAAACCCGTGGCGAATGATGGCAGCATGCTGTTCAGCGCCGCCCACCCAGCATGCTGCCGAGCACGCCGCGGATGATCGCGGTACCGATCTGGCGGCCCACGGAAGAGGCGACCGAGCGCGCGACCGAGGTCACGATCTTCTCGCTCATGCTTTGCGGTGTGCGGCCACCACGGCTGCCGGGGCCGCGCGCCGGACCTGGAGCAGGTGCTGCCGTGCCGCCACCGAAGAGACCACCAAGGAACCCGCCAAGGCCGCCGGCGCTGGCCTCGGCAGGCGGAGCGGAGCCATCGGCATTCAGGCCCTTGCGCTTCAGGAGCATCTCATAGGCCGACTCGCGGTCAATTTCTGTTTCGTAGCGCCCCTTCATCGGCGAGCTGTTGATGGCCGCCTGGCGGCCCTGCGCAGAGATGGGACCAACCTGTGCCATTGGCGGGGCGATCAGGGCGCGCTCCACAACCGACGGCACGCCCTTGCCTTCCAGCATGGAAATCAGTGCCTCGCCCACGGCCAGCTCGGTGATGGCTGTCTCGGTCTTGAACTTGGGGTTCTGGCGGAAGGTTTCGGCAGCGGCTTTCACCGCCTTCTGGTCACGCGGGGTGAAGGCACGCAGCGCATGCTGCACGCGATTGCCGAGCTGGGCCAGCACGGTGTCGGGCACATCGAGCGGGTTCTGCGTGATGAAATAGATACCGACTCCCTTGGAGCGCACAAGGCGAACCACCTGCTCGATGGAATCCAGCAGCGCCTTGGGCGCATCCTTGAACAGCAGATGCGCCTCGTCGAAGAAGAAAACGAGCTTCGGCTTGTCGAGATCGCCCACTTCCGGCAGCTGCTCGAACAGCTCCGACAGCAGCCAGAGCAGGAAGGTGGAGTAGAGCCGGGGATTGGCCATCAGCTTGTCAGCAGCCAGGATGTTGACGATGCCGCGACCATCGCGATCGGTGCGGATCAGGTCGTTGATGTCGAGCGCAGGCTCGCCGAAGAACACCTCGCCCTTCTGGTTTTCCAGAATGAGCAGCTGACGCTGGATGGAGCCGACCGACTGCACGGCGACATTGCCGTATCTGGTGGTCAGAGACGCGGCATTCTCGCCGATGTAGGTCAGGACAGCGCGCAGGTCCTTCAGATCGAGCAGCAGGAAGCCCTCTTCGTCCGCGATCCGGAAGGCGATGTTGAGCACGCCTTCCTGCGTGTCGTTCAGATCCAGCAGGCGCGCCAGCAGCAGCGGCCCCATTTCCGAGATCGTGGCGCGGATCGGGTGGCCCTGCTCGCCAAACAGATCCCAGAACACAGTGGGGAACTGATCTGGCTGGTAAGGGATTTTGAGTTCCTTGGCTCGAGCCACGAAAGGCGGCTTGCTGTCGCCGGGCGCGCCAATGCCTGACAGGTCGCCCTTGATGTCGGCTGCGAAGACGGGCACGCCATTGTTGGAGAAGCCCTCCGCCATCACCTGAAGCGTTACCGTCTTGCCGGTGCCGGTGGCCCCTGTGACCAGACCATGGCGGTTGGCGAGCTTGAGCGTCAGAAGTTCGGGCTTGCTGCTCTTGCCGATCAGGATGGTGCCGTCTTTGGCCATGGTCAGTCCCTTTTGCCAGATCAGGGCATGGAAATGCCCGGATTTTCCCGTGTGGGGTTTGGCGAGGAGCTATACCGGCTGGAGGCTGTTTTGCAATCGCGACGATGGGAGCGCGTGCGAGATCGGGCGCTCAGATCACACGGTCGCGCGGCGCGACGATTCCGGGTCTGACACTGGCACCTTCGACAGTGACGAACTGCGCCTCCGTGCCTTTGGCGAAGCGCAGCTCCAGCGGCAGCTTGCCGTCAACGATGGTGATGTCGATCTTGTCGCCCGTCGTCTTCGAGGCAATCGAGACAAAGCCTTTCGAGGCGGTGATCGTCACATCGCTGTAGAGGAAGCCCTCGAGGTTGACCTGGCTGGCGCGCGGCGCCGTCTCCGACTCAGGTGTGCTGATCAGCAGGCGGTCAGCGCCATCACCGGCCTCGAAACGGTAGATGCCGCCAGAGTAGAGATTGACGTTGTCATTGCCCTTGCCGCCGGCCGCCTCGCCATAACCGCTGACGGTGATCTGGTCATTGCCTTCGCCGCCCAGCGCCAGCCCGCCCTGCAAAAGCAGGATGTCATCATTGCCGGCGCCGCCATCGACCTGCGCATCCGTCAGGGCACTGATCGTGTCATTGCCTGTGCCGCCCAGCGCAAGGCCGCCACGGCGCAGCACCAGAACATCGTCGCCCGTGCCGCCATCAATGGCTGCGGAGACATCGGCCAGGATTGTGTCGTTGCCGGCGCCACCCAGACCGGACGCCACCGGATCGACGCCCTCTTCCGGCTCGGTCAAGCCAAACAGGACGACCAGATCATTGCCCTCCCCGCCAGAGCCGAAGCTGGTGGCGTAGAGAACATCATTGCCTTCATCGCCCGAGACCGTCTTGCCGCTGAGCAGATCATCCCCCGCGCCGCCGAAGATCACGGACTCACCTTCCGCCGTCACCAGATCATTGCCACCGCCCGCCTTGATGACGGAATAGGTGTTGCCGGAAATGTGGATGACATCGGAGCCCTCGCCCGCATCGACCTCGACGCTGGACAGACGGCCATCCTCCTGCGCCGGATCGCGCGTGTCGATGACGATCGTGTCTTCCCGCTTGCTGCCGGTCGCCTTGATGAGGAAGCCCTCGTTTGACGAGGTTGGCCCGCCAGAACGCACAAGCTGGACGGCCGAGACCGGCTCTTCTCCGTCGGCTCCGGTCGGGATTTCGAGTGCTTCGGTGCGCAGGCCCACGCGCTCGACCTGGAGACCCACGGCACCGCCACTGCCATAGGTGGTGACGATCTTGCGGGCGAACGGATCGCCGCCGGGATTGGCATTGTAGCCACCCTGGATGCGGAGCAGGTTGATCGCGGTCGCGGAGCTGCGACCCGACTGGATGCTGCCGAGCAGATTGATGATCGGCGAGGAGTTGTTGCGGCCAAGGCTGGCAATGGCCGAGGCAATGCCACCGCTTCCAACGCTGCTGGCGATGGCTGGCGCCGCAGCGACGCGAGCATTGGCAGCGGCAGCGGAGAGATTCATGCGCTTGGCCGCACGCTGATAGGCTTCGACCATCCCAAGGCTCAATGTGTCGATGCCATCAATGCCGCGCGAGCGCTCGGTGACGCCGTTGGGCTGGATGAGCTCGATGAGGCTGCCGCCAAAATTGGTCATGTCACGCGCCTGCAGCGCCAGCGACTGGGTCGGTTTCGGGCGCTCGCGCCCTGCTGCGTCTGCGGCTTCGTTCAACGCGCGCTGGTTCGGGTTGATGCCCGGAGGCGCGACATAGGCAAAACCAGCCGAGGCTTTCGAGACGTCAACCATGGGAACCCGCAACACAACCGCGCACCGACCAAAGGTAGGCTTGTCGCCAACGGTAGGTGCACCCGCTTAAGACATCGCTAACCGAAAGCGTGGGGTTTGATCGAAACGGCCCCTGACTGACATCCAAACGACATCAACGGACGTGCTGCCGCATGCGCAGCGACAGCAAACCGCTTCCGGCGGCCATCGAACACTTGCTTTCGCTGACATCCCTTGCCAGTTACGTGGCGGAATTTCCGCATGTCGCGGTGCCAGGCTTAACGGAGCAGGACCATGGAAGAACTCATTTCGCGCATCACCTCGGTCGCCGGCATTGACGAGGGCCTGGCGCAGAAGGCCATCGGAATCATCCTGGGTTTCCTGCAGAAGGAAGGCCCCGCCGCAGAGGTTGGCCAGATGATGGCCGCCATGCCCGGCGCCGAGGCCCTGATCCCTGCAGCGCCTGCCAGCGGCGGCCTGATGGGCATGGTTGGCGGCATGATGGGCGGTGGCGGCGGCGTCATGGCGCTGGGCGGCCAACTGATGGGTGCCGGCCTCTCCATGGGCCAGATCCAGTCGGTCTCGAAGGAAATGTTCGCCTTTGGCCGCGAGAAGGCAGGTGAAGACGCCATGGGCGCCATTGTTGGCGCCATCCCGGGTCTTGGCCAGTTCGTCTGACGCGGAACCATCCATTCGGCGTGCCTGAAGGCACGCCGAATGCAGCATTTGTGCACAGTCTCTTCGCCAAATGGCGGATTGGCTGTGTGCTTGCGTGCATGGCATGAGAATTTGCACCGGGGCTGGCGCTGAAGCCTGGCCCGGTCAAGGATGCCGGCATGACAGAGCCCAACTCATTTGCAGATCCGTTCCCTGCTGCCAGCGAGACACAATGGCGAGCATCGGTCGAAATGGTGCTGAAGGGCGCGGATTTCACCCGAAAGCTGGTGAGCACGACGGCTGACGGCATTTCTATCCAGCCGCTCTATCAGAAAGCGGGTGGCGAGGTCACCACGGGCCTCAATCCCGGCCAGCGCTGGCAAGTCTGCGCGCGGGTCGATCATCCTGATGGCGATGAGGCATCACGGCAGGCGCTCAATGATCTTGAAGGTGGCGCTGACGCACTGGCGCTCTGCATGCCCGGCAGTCTGGCGGCGCGCGGCGCCGGCCTGACTTGCGAAACCGTGGCGCAGCTTGATGGCGCGCTGAAAGACGTTGCGCTTGATCTGATTGCCGTGCGGCTTGAGCCTGCACCTGCCGGGCGCATCAATGCCGGGCTCTTTGCCGCCCTGGTGAAGCGGCGTGGCTATGCGCCGGGCTCCATGCGTGTCGATTTTGGCATTGATCCGCTGGGGGTCGCCTGCCTGCGCGGGCTTTTGCCTGCCACATGGAGCGAAACCAGCCGACGGCTGGCCCAAAGCGTCGCCGACCTACGGGAGATCGGCTTCACTGGTCCGATCCTCACTGCCGATGGCCGTCCCTGTCACGAGGGCGGCGCCACTCCGGCGCAGGAGCTGGCGTCTGTTCTGGCGACGTTGCTTGCCTATCTGCGCGCGCTTGAGTCAGGCGGGCACGGACTGGACGCCGCGCGCAGCAGCCTGAGCGCCATGCTGTCTGCCGATGGCGAGCAATTCATCACCATCGCCAAGTTCCGCGCGCTGCGGCAACTCTGGGCCCGCGTCGAGCAGGCATGTGGTCTCATCCCGCGCCCGCTGATGCTGCATGGCGAAACCTCATGGCGGATGATGACCCGGCGTGATCCGCATGTGAACATGCTGCGCGCGACCATCGCTGCTTTCTCGGCTGGCCTGGGCGGGGCGGACAGCGTGACCGTGCTGCCCTTCACGCAGGCGATTGGTTTGCCCGATGCCTTTGCCCGGCGGGTGGCGCGCAACACACAATCGGTCTTGCTGGAAGAGGCGCATCTCTGGCGCGTGGCAGACCCGGCAGCAGGCTCTGGCGGGCTTGAAGGGTTGACCGAGGCGTTGCGCGAAACGGCCTGGGCGCTGTTCCAGGAGATCGAGCGCACCGGCGGCATGGTGAAGGCGCTGGAAAGCGGGCATGTCGCGCAGCAAATCGCAACCGCACGCGGAGCGCTGCAGCGCGATGTCGCGACGCGCCGCAGCGTGCTCACCGGTACCAGCGCCTTCCCCAATCTGAGCGAGCTACCTGTCAGCGTGAGCACTGCCACAAGCCCGCCCGCTGCCAGGCTCGGGCATGGCGTGACGCGCGCTGCCGACCTGACCTTCGCCGATATGGTCGCGCGCCTCGCGGACGGCGCGTCACGCATTGATGTGGCGCCTGCACCGGCAGCGACCCGCTCCCTGCCCACCCTGCCCTCCATCCGCCTTGCAGAGCCTTTCGAGGCCCTACGCGACAAGGCCGATGCGCGGGAAGCCACAACCGGCATCCGGCCTGCCATTTTTCTCGCCGTGCTGGGGCCAGTCACGGCACATGCAGCCCGCGCTGCCTTTGCGCGCGACCTGTTCGAGGCAGGCGGCATCAAAGCCATCAGCGAGGGCGGATTCGCGGAAAGTGATGGCACGGACCTTGTCGCGCTGACCGATGCGTTCAAGGCGTCTGGCGCAAAGCTCGCCTGCATCTGCGGCACGGACGAGGCCTATGCGGCAGAAGCTGCTGATGCGGCGATGGCACTGATGGCCAGTGGCGCGCGTGCTGTCTGGCTGGCGGGGAAGCCCGGCGGGCTGGAACCGGCCTGGCGAGTGGCAGGCGTGGGCGGGTTTGTTTTTGCGGGCTGCGATGCCGTGGCTGTGTTGGAAACAGCACTTGCTGCGATTGCATCGATATAGCAATTTTGCTATGAAATGGACTGTTGAAACATTCAGTGTTGGCGTTGAAGCGGAGCTCGATGCTCTCCCGACTGACATCCGTTTGAAACTCGAACGCTACATCAGAACGATTTCTGCTCATGGTCCGCAGATGTTGCCGCACCATGCATTCAAACATCTGGAGGGCAAGCTATGGGAATTGAGGATCACAGGTCGGGACGGGATCGCCCGCGTCATTTACATGACGCTGACCGAGCGCCGATTGGTTCTGCTGCGCGCCTTCGTCAAGAAGACACAAAAAACGCCGCTGGCGGAACTGGAGTTGGCCAGGTTGAGAGCGAGAATCCTGACCTGAAGCCATTCTCGCAACTTGCGGCGAAGTGGCGGCGCGACCCGGCTTTCATTGCTGCAGAAAAGGAGATCGAATGGGAGTGGTTGCTGGCGCTGGAAGTATCCATGGCCCGTGCGCGCTCCGGTTTGACGCAAGGAGAGATCGCCCAACGCATGGGAACCACCCAGTCCGCCGTTGCGCGCCTCGAAAGTGGGCGCAGCAGGCCCTCGATGCGCACATTGGAGCGCTATGCGGCGGCGACGGGCACGAAGGTCCGGGTGGTTCTGGAGGCTTCGGAATGACGACATCCATGATCCCCGAT
>JANMMX010000140.1:0-7111 GCA_031373605.1 Allobosea sp.
GGTGGCGTCGAAGTCGATGCCGACTCCGGCTCCTACCATCACTTCTGACGAACGGACTCGATCACAAATGAACGCGACAGCCCAGATGGAAGCCGGGGACAGGCTGGCGCGACGCAACGCGCTGATCCTTGCCGTCGCACAGACATTCGCCGGTGCCAATGCGACGGTCATTTTCGCGACCACTTCAATCGTCGGCGCGATGCTGGCGCCTGACCCGGCCTATGCGACCGCGCCCGTCTCGGTCTTCGTCGTCGGAATGGCGGCGGGAACTCTGCCAACGGGCGCTATTGCGCGCCGCTATGGCAGGCGTGCGTCCTTCATGGTGGGCTCCGGCTTTGGCGTGCTCTGCGGCTTGCTGGCCATGGTTGCCGTGCTCTGGGCCTCGTTCCCGCTGCTGCTGGTTGCCACCTTCTGCGGCGGTTTCTATGCTGCTGTTGCGCAATCCTTCCGCTTTGCCGCAGCCGACACGGCGAGCCCGGCCTTCCGCCCCAAGGCGATTTCCTGGGTGATGGCGGGAGGTGTCTTCGCGGGCGTGCTCGGGCCGCAGCTCGTCACCCTGACCATGGATCTCTGGCAGCCCTACCTTTTTGCCGCGAGCTATCTCGCACAGGCCGCGTTCGCGCTCATCGCGATGGGCATCCTCTCGTTCGTCGACATCCCCAGGCCACCGCCGGTGGCAGGCGGGGGGCGTCCGCTCAAGGAGATCGTGCTGACGCAGCGTTTCGTCATCGCCTGCGCCTGCGGCGTCATTTCCTATGCGCTCATGAACCTCGTGATGACCGCAGCACCGCTGGCGATGAAGATGTGCGGCCATGCGCTGAAGGATTCCAACCTCGCCATCCAGTGGCACGTCATCGCCATGTATGGACCCAGTTTCTTCACCGGCTCGCTGATTGCACGTTTTGGCACGATGCGGATCGTGGCGCTCGGCCTCGTCATCACCGCCGCTGCCGGCATCGTCGGGCTGATGGGCATCACGGTGGCGCATTTCTGGATTGCGCTGATCCTGCTGGGTGTCGGCTGGAATTTCGGCTTCATCGGCGCCTCCGCCATGGTCACCGAATGTCACCGGCCCGAAGAGCGCAACAAGGTGCAGGCCTTCAACGATTTCCTGATTTTCGGCACAATGGCGGTGGGCTCCTTTGCGTCGGGCCATGTGCTGACGCTCTATGGCTGGAACTGGGTCAACATGATCGTCTTCCCGCCGGTGGCCATCGGCCTGGTATTGCTGGTCTGGCGTGCGGCGCAGTTGCGGAGCCAGCCAGCGGCCTGACGGAAGCGCCTTGTCCACAAGGCGCATTTGCGATTCTGTCGAAACTTTGGCAGATAGCGCGCGACCAGAGGTGCATGCGAATGCACCTGCTGATTCCTTTTGTCGCGCGCCTGCCACGAGGCTTGGTGCAGAATAAGGGCCCCGGTGCTCAATACCGTGGGCCAAACCGTGAGGGACGGAAATCATGTCCGCTTTATTAATCATCATTCTGCTGGGGGCGACTTCGATCGCCTATGGCGTCTGGGCCTATGCCGACGTCATGCGCCGCGATGCCGGCAACCAGCGCATGCAGGAAATTTCTGGCGCTGTCGCTGAAGGCGCACAGGCCTATCTCAAGCGCCAGTACACCACGATTGCCGCCGTTGGCACTGTGCTCTTCGTGGCGCTGGCCTATCTGCTGGGCAAGGAAGTCGCCATTGGCTTCCTGATCGGCGCCGTGCTTTCGGGCGCGGCCGGCTTCATCGGCATGAACGTCTCGGTGCGTGCCAACGTGCGCACGGCGCAGGCCGCTGCCACCTCGCTGGCAGGCGGCCTCGATGTCGCCTTCAAGGCGGGCGCAGTCACCGGCATGCTGGTGGCGGGTCTGGCCCTGCTCGGCGTCGCTGTCTATTACGGCATTCTTACCAGCGCGCTCGGCCATGCGCCGTCCAGCCGCATCGTCATTGACGCTCTGGTTGCTCTCGGCTTCGGCGCCTCGCTGATCTCGATCTTCGCGCGTCTCGGCGGCGGCATCTTCACCAAGGGTGCGGATGTCGGCGCCGATCTCGTCGGCAAGGTCGAGGCTGGCATTCCGGAAGACGACCCGCGCAACCCGGCCACGATTGCCGACAACGTTGGCGACAACGTGGGCGATTGCGCCGGCATGGCCGCCGACCTTTTCGAGACCTATGCCGTGACGCTGGTCGCGACCATGGTGCTCTCGGCGATCTTCTTCGCTGGCCAGGGCGCAACGCTGACCACCATGATGCTCTATCCGATGGCAATTGCCTCGGCGTGCATCGTGACCTCGATTGCAGGCACGTTCTTCGTCAAGCTCGGCTCCAACAACTCGATCATGGGCGCGCTCTACAAGGGCTTCATTGCCGCTGGCGTGCTGTCGATTGGCGCGATTGCTGCCGTCCACATGTGGATCCTCGGCGGCTTCGGCACGGTGTTCAAGACGGCGCAGGGTGTGACCTTCACCTCCGGCGCGCTGTTCTGGTGCTGCATGGTCGGTCTGGCCGTGACGGCGCTTATCGTCGTCATCACCGAATATTACACCGCAACCGGCAAGCGCCCGGTCGTCTCCATTGCCCAGGCTTCGGTGACGGGCCACGGCACCAACGTCATCCAGGGCCTTGCGGTCTCGCTGGAATCGACCGCGCTGCCGACAATCGTCATCATCGCCGGCATCATCTCGTCCTACTCGCTGGCGGGCCTCTTCGGCATCGCCATCGCAACGACCGCGATGCTGGCGCTGGCAGGCGTGGTCGTGGCGCTCGATGCTTTCGGCCCCGTCACTGACAATGCCGGCGGCATTGCCGAAATGGCCGGTCTTCCCAAGGAAGTCCGCCACTCGACCGATGCGCTGGATGCGGTTGGCAACACCACCAAGGCCGTCACCAAGGGCTATGCCATCGGCTCGGCCGGCATGGGCGCGCTGGTTCTCTTCGCAGCCTACACGTCCGACCTGAACTACTTCATCGGCGAGGCCAACAAGGCTGGCTCCACCACCTACCAGTACTTCAAGGGCGTGGTCGTCGATTTCTCGCTGTCCAACCCCTATGTCGTGGTTGGCCTGCTGCTCGGCGGCCTCATTCCGTTCCTCTTCGGTGGCATGGGCATGACGGCTGTCGGCCGCGCTGCCGGTTCGGTGGTCGAGGAAGTCCGTCGCCAGTTCAAGGAAAAGCCGGGCATCATGGCCGGCACCGAGCGCCCCGATTATGCGCGCGCGGTTGACCTGCTGACCAAGGCCGCGATCAAGGAAATGATCCTGCCCTCGCTCCTGCCAGTGCTGGCCCCGATCGTGACCTTCTTCGCGATCAACGCCATTGCCGGAAAGAACCAGGCTTTTGCAGCTGTCGGCGCCATGCTGATGGGCGTGATCGTCACAGGTATCTTTGTCGCCATCTCGATGACCTCGGGTGGCGGCGCCTGGGACAATGCCAAGAAGTCCTTCGAGGACGGCTTTGTCGACAAGGACGGCGTGAAGCACATGAAGGGCTCCGAAGCTCACAAGGCTTCCGTGACCGGCGACACTGTCGGCGACCCCTACAAGGATACGGCAGGCCCTGCCGTGAACCCTGCGATCAAGATCACCAACATCATCGCGCTGCTGCTGCTCGCCATCCTCGCGCAGTCCTGAAGAGGGCAGCCCTGAGGAGGCCATCCAGCCTCGCAAACGACAAACCCCGCGGAGCGATCCGCGGGGTTTTTGTATTTGATCTGGCGATGAATGGCGGGCCAGCGGCAGCCCGGTGTCGGCTGTCCTGCCTACCCGCCGAACGGGTTGAACTTGGTCACACCACGGAACAGGTTTCCGACGAAGCTCTGCTCCTGACCACCGGTCGGGGTCGAGCCGCTGATGAAGTCGAAAATGATGCCGTCCTTCAGGCCCCAGTTCGCAAGGCGCTCCACCTTGAAGCCCTTGTTGAAATAGACGGCCAGCACACGCTGGTCAGTCACCGTCAGGTCCTGGAACTGGAAGCGGCGATAGACGGTCTGGCTGATGTAATAGAAGGTGCGGTTGCCGACGGTGGAGGTTGTCGACGGCGTGCCCAGCGTCGTCAGCACAGCCTGAACGTCCATGCCAGGCTTCACCTGCGCAATCAGCCCGTCATCCATGACAAAGCCGCGCTTGTATTCTTCGTTGAGGCCTGCCGAAGTGGGCAGCGAGAGGCCCACGCCCTGGCCGCAACCGGCGAGCGGCAAGGTTGTGGTGGCGAGCAGTCCAAGCAGGGCTGTGCGGCGGGTCGGTGTCTTCATGGGGGAAAGCCGTCCGAAGTGTGGGCGCGGCGCAACGCCGCTCTTGTCTTGCCTAGCGCTTCTGGCGTAACGCCGGACCATGGCTTTGGCAAGGCGGACGCTTTGGCAAGGCCGACAGTTTCGCCAGGAGAGGGAGAGCAGCCTGATGGTTCTGCGCTGGTTTACCCGCAAACCCGAAGATGACCATGCACTGACCTTGTGCAACCGCATCATCGAGGCGTCTCGCCAGCCCGCGCTCTACCAGTCGGGCCAGGTACCGGACACGTTCGAGGGACGCTTCGAATCGCTGGCATTGCACACGTTCCTCACCATGCGCCGTCTGCGCGCCTTGCCGGCGCCTGCCGGTGACGTGGCGCAGGAACTGGTGGATCATGTCTTCAGCCATCTCGACATTGGCCTGCGCCAGGCTGGAATTGGCGATGTCTCGGTCCCCAAGCGCATGAAGAAGCTGGCGCAGGGCTTTTATGGCCGTGTCGAGGCCTATGAGGCGGCATTGGTGGCGCAGGACCATGCGGCACTTGTGGCGGCTCTCACGCGCAATGTCGCCAGCGGTCAGGATGCCACCCCACTTGCCGATTATGTTCAGGCCTCGATCGCAGCGCTCGCAACCTTTGATCTGGACAGGCTGCTGACATCTGGCCCAGAGTTTCCGGCACTGAAACCCCAAGATTGACGCCAAAGGCCGCAGCATGACCCAACCCTCTGGCAGCAAGACACCTCTGCCGCCGCTCTCCCGGCCTGTCGGCATCGAAACCATCAGGCCGTCTGGCCTTTTCGTGAAAGTGGACGCAACCGTCGATGAATGCGCGGCCATCGCCCGCAGCTTTCGCCTGCCGTCCGTCGAACAACTGCATGCAGAGTTCAGGCTGGAGCGCAAAGGAGATCGCGTGACTGTGACAGGCACTGTGGCGGCAAGCCTGCACCAGACCTGCATCGTCTCGCTTGAGGCTTTTCCGGTGACGTTCAAGGAAAATGTAACGCTTGCCTTCCTGCCGGAGGAAGACGTCACCGCGCTGATCGCCAAGATGGAAGCCGAGGATGGCGATCTCGATGAGTTGGAAGGCCGCGATCCCGACCGCATTCCTGACCCGATCATCGACAATACAATCGATCTCGGCGCGGTTACATGTGAATTCCTGAGCCTGGGGCTCGATCCTTATCCGCGCAAGCCAGGTGCAGCTTTTGAGGCAGAAAGCAGCAAGGTTGGCTCCATTTCGCCATTTTCAGTGCTGGCAGGGCTCAAGGATCGCAGCTGAACAGTTCAGATCTGACGCATTCGGCTTTCCCGCGATGCAAGTTGCCGCGCTCTTGCGGCAGGGTTGCAAGTCGCTATTGTCCGCCGCGAATGCTCTGCCTTCCGCATCCCCTGCCAGCGAGTCTGCCCTAATGACAGAAGCCTTGCCAAAAAGGCCAATTGGACAACGACCGGTCACCATCGCGATTGATGCCATGGGCGGCGACCACGGCCCATCCATCGTCATCCCCGGCACGGCCCTGACACTCGAGCGGCGGCCCGATGCGCGCTTCGTCATCTTCGGCAATCAGGATCTGGTGCTGCCACTGCTCGACGCCCATCCCAAGCTCAAGGCCGTGACGACCTTTCATCACACCGAGGTCTCGGTGGGCATGAACGACAAGCCGAGCCAGGCCTTGCGCGCGGGCCGCTACAAATCGTCGATGTGGCGCGCCATTGAAGCCACCAAGACCGGAGAGGCCGATGTCACGGTTTCGGCCGGCAACACCGGCGCGCTGATGGCAATGTCGAAATTCTGCCTGAAGTCGATGCCGCAGGTGGATCGCCCCGCGATTGCCGCCATCTGGCCGACCATGCGCGGCGAGAGCATCGTGCTGGATGTTGGTGCCACGATTGGCGCCGATGCACAGCATCTGGTCGATCTGGCGGTGATGGGCGCGGCGATGGCGCGCGTGGTGTTCAACATCGAACGTCCGACGGTTGCATTGCTGAATGTCGGCGTCGAGGAGATCAAGGGCGTCGAGGCCGTCAAGGAGGCCGGACGCATGCTGCGCGAGGCCGATCTGCCGAATCTCGATTACCGTGGGTTCGTCGAGGGTGATGACCTCGGGAAGGGGACTGTCGATGTGGTGGTCACCGAAGGGTTCACCGGCAACATCGCTCTCAAGACGGCTGAAGGCACCGCCAAGCAGATCGCCAGCTATCTCCGGCAGGCCATGTCGCGCTCGTTGATGGCCAAGATCGGTTATCTGTTCGCGCGTGGCGCCTTTGCGGCGCTCAAGGAGAAGATGGACCCGCGCAAGGTCAATGGTGGCGTGTTCCTGGGCCTTGAAGGTGTCGTCATCAAGAGTCATGGTGGCACAGACGCCATTGGCTTTGCCAGCGCCGCTGAACTTGGCTACGAGATGGCCCGAGAAAACCTGATGGCCAAAGTTCGCGAGATGGTCGCGGCTACGGCGCGTCCTGCAGCAGCGGCCGTTGCCGGGATCGCTGCTGCGGGCGAGTGAGGACAAGGCCGTGTCATCCCTGAGATCTGTCGTGCGTGGCACCGGCTCCTGCCTGCCGGAACGAATCCTGACCAACACCGAGTTGTCGACCATGGTCGACACCACCGACGAGTGGATTGTCCAGCGCTCGGGCATTCGCCAGCGCCACATTGCATCTGATGTGGAAACCACCGGCTTCCTCGGATTGGCTGCTGCGAAAGCCGCGCTCGCCAATGCCGGGATGGATGCATCCGAGATCGACCTCATCATCGTGGCAACCGCCACGCCAGACCACACCTTTCCAGCCACAGCCACCGAAATCCAGGCAGGCCTCGGCATCAGCCATGGCGTGGCGTTCGATATTCACGCTGTCTGCTCAGGTTTCGTCTTCGCGTTGACAACGGCTGACAAGTT
>JANMMX010000442.1:0-3226 GCA_031373605.1 Allobosea sp.
TGGCTACCGCATCGATGCAAACGGACGCAGCATCGCTGTGATTACTGACCACGAACACGGTTCTGCCCGGTCCGAACCAGCGCTGGTCGAACTTTGCAGAGGAGTGGACATGGTCCTCTATGATGCGCACTGGGATGAGGATGTTGACTATGAAGCCTATCGTGGCTGGGGGCATTCAACCTGGCAGGCTGGGTTGCGTCTGATGAAGGAAGCAGGTGCCGGACGCATTGGCTGTCTGCATCACGCGCCCGAGGCAACGGATGAGGTACTGTTGAGGCGCGAAGCGTGTTTGACCCAAATTCATCAGGCTAGCTTCTTTGCCCGCGAGGGGGAGAAAATTGTTCTGTAAGCGATGCTTCCACCACACGATCGGTTGCGGACCTGTTTTGATAATCGCACGCTCACCGCGCCGACAATGGCCTGCCATGCAGATCTGAAAGGCGATCCAATTCCCTGATGACCCGCGCGCCCGACAAGGCGCCAGGCACTCCTTCTTGAAGTCGTCGACGACGTTGAGAATGCTAAAGCGGAAACTGTCTTTGAGTTAATCCTGCACAAAGTCCAGCGATCACCGCTGGCTGGCGCCCTGCGGCAATGTCATAGGCGCTTGTGTGCCTAAGGGCCGCTTCGAGGGCTTAACGCGCGACATGTACACCACTGGCGACGCGATGTCCGAGTTTGGCCCCAGCTCTTTGGTCATAAACACGAGCTACGAGCATATCCCCGATGTCGCGCAATGGCTGGCGACATTGCGCCGCGGACAGCTGGTCGTGCTGCAGTCCAACAACTACCGGGCCGTGCCCGAGCATATATCCAGTGTCGATTCCGCCGAGGAATTTGCCGAGAAAGCTAGGTTATCCCAAAGCTTTTTTTGTGCAGATGTCATGGTTACTCTCTTTTACCAGTTTAGGACCGTAATTTTCCTCGATAGTCAGGACCTATCGAACATCGAGCAAGGAAGTATTTCCGGTCTCTCGCTGTCCGGACGATAGTCAAGATCAAAGGCTGCGGCTCCTTCACCGCCAAAGGTATGGTCGGAAACTAAACATGGAGCTTCCATTGAACAACGCAAAGCGCGAGCAAGCGAGCCTAGGCATCAAAAGCCAGCGCCTTCCGTATCGTACAGAGGTGGCGAAGAATCTTCTGATCGGACTGATCGCGTTTCTGACCGTCGTTGATCTGTTTGCGACGCAGGCAATCCTGCCATCACTCCGTGCACACTACGGCGTGACCCCTGCCGCGATGAGTGTCGCCGTCAACGCCAGCACGATCGGGATGGCGATTGCGGGCTTGCTGACCGCGCTGTTCTCGGGCCGGATCAACCGGCGCAGCGGAATTGTGGCAAGTCTTGCCATCCTCGCGGTCCCTACATTGCTCCTCGCGCACGCGCCGGACTTGGGCACATTCACGGCTTTGCGGATCGTGCAGGGCTTGTGCATGGCCACGGCGTTCACGCTGACCCTTGCCCATCTGGGTGAATCGGCCATGTCTCAGCAGGAGGCGGCAAGCGCCTTTGCCGCTTACATCACAGGGAATGTTGCCTCCAATCTTGTGGGGCGAATGCTTTCATCCGGTCTGGCCGACGGTTTCGGACTGTCATTCAACTTCTATGCGTTTGCCGCACTCAACCTAGCCGGAGCTGTGCTGGCAGCCATGACAATACGTGGCGTTACATCGGGCACCAAGGCTGGCCACGGTACGACAGTTGGCGTCTTCGATCTGCTGCGCAACCCGTCGTTGCGTGCTGCATTCATGATCGGCTTCTGCATTCTGTTCGTGTTTATCGGCGTCTTTACCTATGTGAACTTCGTGCTGGTGCGAGCACCCTTGTCAGTCGCCCCCATGGCAATTGGCGTCGTCTATTTCGTTTTCATTCCATCTATCTTCACCACGCCACTGGCGGGCAATGCCGTCTCCCGCTTCGGAACCAGACGGACGCTCTTTATCTCGCTGGCAATCGCTGCCCTCGGCCTGCCTCTCATCACGCTCCCGTCTCTGGCCGCAGTGGTGCCGGGTTTGGCGCTGGTCGCCATCGGAACCTTCTTTGCGCAGGCCGCAGTGACAGGTTTTGTCAGCCGTGCGGCACCTGAAGCCCGCGCGACGGCCAGCGGTCTTTACCTTGCGAGCTATTTCACTGGCGGGCTCGTCGGCACGGCGCTGCTCGGGTTTCTCTTCGACACCTACGGATGGAACGCATGCGTTGCGGGCATCGGCGCAGCACTCGTGCTTGCCGCATATCTGGCGCGAAATCTCCACAGAACGGTATAATTGATGATCGTCGCAGATAACGGAACCGAGTTGACGAGCAGAGCTGTGCTGAGCTGGGGCGAAGAGTCGGGCATCGAGTGGAGTTACATTGCGCCGAGCAAGCCTGTTTAGAATGGGTTCGTTGAAACATTTAATGGGAAACTGCGGGATGAATGACTCAACGAGCATGTCTTCACTTCGCTTTCGGAGACCCGACGGATCGTCGAAAGCTGGCGGATCGACTACAGCACGGGGAGACCCCATTCGAGCCTCGGCGGACTCCCTCCGTGGGCGTTCGCAAACCGGCCTCTCACACGGGGCCATTTTGAAGCTGGGCCGCTCTTATCACTTGCGAGAAAATGGGAGCAAACCATGTGCTAGTTCGCATATTGAAATTGCTGTGTGCAAGCAAGTTTCCATGCAGAAGCGCTATCAACCCCCTTCTGCTTGTTAATGGAAACGCCGATGTGCACCATGAATGTTTGGGGCTTAGGGTTATGACGGGCAAGAATGTGCGCAACGCGGATCCGCAGCCATGACAGTCCTGCCCCTAAGCACGTCTGAGTCTATGTCGGGTTTCGTCAAACAGCAGCGTTTTTCCGAAGTGCGCATCCTCATGTACAGCCACGACACGTTCGGGCTGGGGCACTTGCGGCGCTGCCGCGCCATTGCGCATGCGCTGGTCGGGCGCTTCAAGGGCGTGCATGTTCTGATCATTTCCGGGTCGCAGATCGCAGGCGCCTTCGACTTCAAGGCACGGGTTGATTTTGTCAAAATCCCGAGCGTGATCAAACTCTACAATGGTGAGTATACCTCGATCGGGCGCCATATCGACATCCAGGAGACACTGGAATGGCGCAAGGAGATCATCCGCTCCACGGCTGCATCATTCGATCCGGACCTGTTTATCGTCGACAAGGAGCCACTCGGCCTCAGGAGCGAATTGCTGCCGACGCTTGATATGCTGAAGGGCCGCAAT
>JANMMX010000007.1:0-19846 GCA_031373605.1 Allobosea sp.
GATGGGTCATGTGATCCTCAAAGAATATCACATCGACCGGCAGGTCCCGTATTTCCGCGACTACATCCGCCAATACACCGACATGCCGATGCTCGTTCGGCTCGACAAGCAGGGCGACCAGCTCGTGCCGGGCCGCTTTCTGCGCGCGTCGGACTTCGTCAAGTCGCTGGGCGAAAGCAACAACCCGGAATGGAAGACCGTCGCTTATGACGAGACGTCCGGCAAGATCGTGGCGCCGAAAGGCACCATCGGTTTCCGCTGGGGTGAAAGCGGCAAATGGAACCTTGAGGAGCAGGAGTCAGGTGGCAAAGACACGAAGCTGCGCCTCTCGCTGTCGGACATCAAGGATGATCTGGCCGACGTCTCCTTTCCGTATTTCGGCAACATTCCGACGCCTCACTTCACCCACACAGACCATGGCAGCGTGCTCAAGCGCCGCATCCCGGTGAAGAAGCTGAAGCTTGTCGATGGCGAGGCGCTGGTGGCCTCGGTGCATGACCTGTTTCTCGCGAATTACGGGGTCGACTGCGGCCATGGCGGGGCGAACGTCGCCAGATCGCTGGCCGATGATGTTCCCTACACTCCCGCCTGGGCCGCAAAGATCACCGGCGTTTCAGCGGACAAGATCGTGCAGGTGGCACGTGAGTTTGCCACCAATGCCGAGAAAACCAATGGCCGCTCGATGATCATCATCGGCGCTGCCATGAACCACTGGTTCCATGCCGACATGAATTATCGCGGCGTCATCAACATGCTGGTGATGTGCGGCTGCATCGGCCAGTCCGGTGGCGGCTGGGCCCATTATGTTGGCCAGGAAAAGCTCAGGCCGCAGGCGGGCTGGGCCCCGCTGGCATTTGCGCTGGACTGGGGCCGTCCGCCCCGCCACCAGAACTCGACCTCGGCATTCTATGCGCATACCGACCAGTGGCGTTACGAGACGATGAATGTCGGCGATCTGGTGTCGCCCACGGCTCCAGCCGGTCCCGGCGCGGACGGCACATGGGACGGCGCGATCATCGACTACAACATCCGGGCCGAGCGCATGGGCTGGCTGCCATCAGCGCCGCAGCTAGAAACCAACCCGTTGCAGGTCGCGAAAGACGCCGCGGCTGCCGGTATGGAAGCCAAGGACTATGTCGCGAAGTCGCTCAAGGACGGCTCGCTGAAGATGTCCTGCGAAGATCCGGACAACCCGAAGAACTGGCCGCGCAACATGTTTGTCTGGCGCTCCAACCTGCTGGGCTCATCGGGCAAGGGGCACGAGTACTTC
The DNA here is from genome assembly GCA_031373605.1 of Allobosea sp. Lineage (GTDB taxonomy): Bacteria > Pseudomonadota > Alphaproteobacteria > Rhizobiales > Beijerinckiaceae > Allobosea. Next base: position 1,271 of record JANMMX010000007.1, read on the forward strand.
CTCAAGCACCTGCTGGGCACCACCCATGGCGTGCTGGGCAAGGACCTTGGCGCCGAAGGCCGGGCCAAGCCGATCGAGGCCACATGGCATGAGCATGGTCCTGAGGGAAAGCTCGACCTGCTGGTGACGCTCGACTTCCGCATGTCGACCACCTGCGTCTACTCCGACATCGTGCTGCCGACCGCCACCTGGTACGAGAAGAACGACCTCAACACCTCCGACATGCACCCGTTCATCCATCCGCTGACCAATGCAGTGGACCCGGTCTGGGAGGCGCGTTCGGATTGGGAAATCTACAAGGCCATCGCCAAGGCCTTCTCGAAGGTTGCGCCGGAGGTGCTCGGTGTCGAGAAGGATGTGGTGCTGAACCCGATCAAGCACGACAGCCCCAACGAGATCGCCCAGCCCTTTGATCCGCGCGACTGGAAGAAGGGCGAGTGCGAGCCGATTCCTGGCAAGACGATGCCGACTGTGACGGTCGTCGAGCGCGACTATCCGCACATCTACGAGCGCTTCACCGCCATCGGCCCGCTGATGGAGAGCATCGGCAACGGCATCAAGGGCATGGCCTGGAAGACCGGCCATGAAGTGCAACATCTCAAGGAACTCAACGGCGTCCACACCGAGGGGGCCAACAAAGGGCTGGCAAAGATCGTCACCGACATCGACGCCACCGAGATGATCCTGATGATGGCGCCGGAGACGAACGGCGAAGTTGCCGTCAGGGCCTGGGAGGCACTCGGCAAGACCACCGGTCGCGAGCACGCGCATCTGGCACTTCCCAAGGAGGACGAGAAAATCCGCTTCCGCGACGTGGTCAGCCAACCGCGCAAGATCATCTCGGCACCGACCTGGTCCGGGTTGGAAAGCGAGAAGGTCTGCTACAACGCCGGCTACACGAACGTGCATGAGCTGATCCCCTGGCGCACGCTCACCGGCCGCCAGCAACTCTATCAGGACCATCTCTGGATGCGGGGTTTCGGCGCGTCGCTCTGTGTCTATCGCCCGCCTGTCGACCTGCGCACCATCAAGCCGGTGATCGACCTGAAGCCCAACGGCGAAAAGCAGATCGTCCTGAACTTCATCACGCCGCACCAGAAATGGGGCATCCATTCCACCTATACCGACAACCTGCTGATGCTCACGCTCTCGCGCGGTGGGCCCATCGTCTGGCTGTCGGAAGATGACGCAAAGTCTGCCGGCATCGTCGATAACGACTGGGTCGAGGCTTACAACTCCAACGGCGCACTCGTCGCTCGCGCCGTTGTCTCCCAGCGCATGAAGAACGGCACGCTGTTCATGTATCACGCGCAGGAGAAGATCGTGAACGTGCCGGGCTCGGAGATGACCGGCAACCGCGGCGGCATCCACAACTCGGTCACGCGCGCCGTCCTGAACCCGACGCACATGATCGGCGGCTACGTCCAGCTGGCCTATGACTTCAACTACTACGGCACCATTGGCACCAACCGCGACGAGTTCGTGGTGATCCGCAAGGTGAAGACCGTCGACTGGCTGGAGCGGCCGCTGAATCGGCCCGAGCTTGCCGCCAATCCCTCCCAGACAACCCTCACCGCAGCCGAGTGAACAGGAGCAACTCACATGAAAATCCGCGCTCAAATTGCGATGGTTCTGAACCTCGACAAGTGCATCGGCTGTCACACCTGCTCCGTGACGTGCAAGAACGTCTGGACCAACCGCGAAGGGATGGAATACGCCTGGTTCAACAACGTCGAAACCAAGCCCGGCATTGGTTATCCCAAGGATTGGGAAAACCAGAACAAGTGGAAGGGCGGCTGGAAGCGCAAGAAGAACGGCAAGATCGAGCCCCGCATCGGTGGCAAATGGCGCATCCTTGCAAACATTTTCGCCAATCCCGACCTGCCCGAGATTGACGACTACTACGAGCCTTTCACCTTCGATTACGAGCATTTGCAGAAAGCGCCAGAACTGGAGGCTTTCCCAACCGCTCGCCCGCGTTCGCTCATCACCGGCGAGCGCATGGAAAAAATCGAATGGGGCCCGAACTGGGAGGAAATTCTTGGCGGTGAGTTCGCCAAGCGCTCCAAGGACGCCAATTTCGAAGGCATCCAGAAGGAGATTTACGGCCAGTTCGAAAACACCTTCATGATGTATCTGCCAAGGCTGTGCGAGCATTGCCTCAACCCGACCTGTGCGGCCGCGTGCCCGTCCGGCGCGATCTACAAGCGCGAGGAAGATGGCATCGTCCTGATCGATCAGGACAAATGCCGCGGCTGGCGCATGTGCGTGTCGGGCTGCCCCTACAAGAAGATCTATTACAACTGGTCGAGCGGCAAATCCGAGAAATGCATCTTCTGCTATCCGCGCATCGAGGCCGGCCAGCCGACCGTGTGCTCCGAAACCTGCGTCGGACGCATCCGCTATCTCGGTGTCATCCTCTATGACGCCGACCAGATCGAGGCAGCTGCCAGCACGCCGGACGAGAAGGACCTCTACGAGCAACAGCTCAAGATCTTTCTTGATCCCAACGATCCAGCCGTGATCGAGCTGGCGAGGCGCGACGGCATCCCCGACCAGTGGCTCGAAAGCGCCCGCCGCTCGCCCATCTGGAAAATGGCGATGGAATGGAAGGTCGCCTTCCCGCTGCACCCGGAATATCGCACGCTGCCGATGGTCTGGTATGTGCCGCCGCTGTCGCCGATCACGGCAGCTGCCGAGGCGGGCCAGATGGGCACGGATGGCGGCATGCCGGATGTGAAGTCCTTGCGCATCCCGCTCAGATATCTCGCCAACCTGCTGACGGCAGGTGATGAAAAGCCGATTGCGACGGGCCTCGAGCGGATGCTGGCAATGCGGGCCTACATGCGCGCCAAGACCGTGGACGGCGTCATTGACGAAAGCATCGCCAGGCGGGTTGGCCTGACCGGCCAGCAGATCGAGGAGATGTATCACCTCATGGCGATTGCCAATTATGAGGACCGCTTCGTCATCCCGACCACCCATCGCGAGGTGACGCAGGATGCCTATGAGCTGCGCGGCGAATGTGGCTTCTCCTTCGGCGATGGCTGCCTGCCATCGGACAACAAGGTGAACCTGTTTGGCGGCATCAAGGTCAAGAATGACAAGTCGAAGATGGGAGCCTACTGATGAAGACGCTCAAGGTGTTGTCAGCCCTCCTGACCTATCCCACGCCCGAGTTGCTGCAAGCGTCGGACGAACTGAAGGCCGTTCTCCGGCGCGAAGGCGTGCTCAGGAAACACGCTCTCGATGGCGTGCTGGCCCTCATCGATGCCCTCGGCGATGGCGATCTCTTCGACGCGCAGGAACGCTACATCCTGCTTTTTGACCGCACCCGCTCGCTCTCGCTGCACCTGTTCGAGCATGTTCACGGCGAGAGCCGTGATCGCGGCCAGGCGATGGTCGACCTTATCAAGCTCTATGAGGATGGCGGGTTCACACCGACGATTTCCGAATTGCCGGATTTCCTGCCGCTGTTTCTCGAATTCGCCTCTGTCCTGCCACCGGAAGCCGCGCTTGAGCTGATCGGGCAGCCTGGCCATGTCTTTGCCGCGCTCAGTGAACGGCTTGGCAAACGCAGCTCTCCTTACCGGGCAGTGTTTGAGGCGCTTGTTGCCCTCTCGAAGGCGAAGCTCGACGAGGCAGCGCTCGCCGCCCTGCGTGCCGAGCCTGATCCGGAGCCGGATGATCTTGAGGCGCTTGATGCCGCCTGGGCCGAGGAGGAGGTCAGCTTTGGGCCCGCCGCCGCTGCCGATGACTGCGGCATCGACAGCCTGGCCGCAAAGCTGCGTCAGGCCCGCCGTCCGGCGCCCGGTCTGGAGCCCATTCCCGGTGCAGGGCCACGCACGATCCACACCCATTCCACCACCGCTCCGAGGGGAGTCTGAGCCATGCGCGACGCAATCTTTCACATCCTCTTCGTCTGGTATCCGTATGTCTGCCTCTCAGCCTTCATCTTTGGCAGTCTCATTCGCTTCGACCGTGAACAATACACGTGGAAGGCGCATTCCAGCCAGCTGCTGCGCAAAGGCCAATTGCGGCTTGGCTCAAACCTGTTCCACTTCGGCATCCTGTTCCTGCTGATGGGGCACACGGTCGGCCTGCTGACGCCGAAAGCGCTCTATTCGATCATCATGACGCCCCAGACCAAGCAGCTGATCGCCATTGTGGCAGGCGGCACGGCGGGTGCGGTCTGCTTTGTCGGCCTGACGCTGCTGCTGCACCGGCGTCTGTTTGACAGCCGCATCAGGCAAACGTCGACCTACATGGATCTCGGCGTGCTCATCATCCTGTGGGTGCAGCTGTGCCTTGGCCTCATCACGCTGCCCTTCTCGTTCGCGCATACCGACGGGTCGGTGATGATCACGCTGTCGCACTGGGCGCAGGGTATCCTGACCGTTCAGCCCGTTGATGCAAAGACGCTTCAGGGTCTCGACTGGCCCTATCTCGTGCACCTCGTGATGGGCATGACGATTTTCCTGATCTTCCCCTTCTCGCGGCTGGTCCACATCTGGTCGGCCCCGGTCTGGTACCTCGGCCGCAAGGGCTATCAGGTGGTGCGCACGCGCTCCACGCTCGATGGCTCGCGTCCGGCCCGTCCCACACAAGCAGCGGAGTAAGCACCATGAGCGATGCGTCCATCAAAACCTCTGCCGAAGCGGGCTGCACGGTGAAGCCCGTTATCGCCGCCAAGCCGAAGACCATCAGCGTCAACGGCATTGCCATCTCCCGCGCCGCGATCTCGCGTGAAACCCAGAACCACCCGGCGTCGAAACCGATCGAGGCCTGGCAGGAGGCTGCGCGGGCGCTCGTGGTGCGCGAACTGTTGCTGCAGGAAGCGCGCCGCATCAGCCTTGAGCCCGAGCCGGTCAGCGATGACGAGGGCCGGCGCGAGACCGAAGAGGAGGCGCTTGTACGTGGCCTTGTCGAGCGTGAGGTGGTGACGCCCACCGCCGATGAGGCGACATGCCGACGCTATTTCGAGCAGAACCGCCGACGTTTCACTTCCCCGACGCTATATGAGGTGTCGCACATCCTGCTGCCGCATGATGCTCACGAGGTCGAGGTGCTGGCGACGGCGATCCTGACAGCGTTGAGCGACGACCCCAGCACATTCGAAGCCATGGCCATGCTCAATTCTGCATGTCCATCCAAGAATACCGGCGGCAATCTCGGCCAGATCGGGCCGGGCCAGACCGTGCCGGAGTTCGAGGAGGCGCTGCTGGGTCTTCCCGTCGGCATTGTTGCGCCCATGCCTGTCAGGACGCGCTTTGGACTGCACATCGTCAAGGTCGGGCGCCGGATCGAGGGCCGTGAACTGCCCTTCGAGATGGTGCAGGAGCGCATTGCCGGATGGCTCGACGAGAAGGTCCGCCGCACAGCCATACAGCAATACATCTCGATCCTTGCGGGCAAGGCCGACATTGTCGGCATCGATATCGCCGCCAGTCCATCACCGCTCGTTCAATAGGAGGCTGCCATGCAACTCGGCACATTGTTGAACCATCTCGAAAATGACGCCGACGCGGGGGCGGCGCTGCAGGCCCTTGGTGACATCGTGCTGTTCGCCCGTGTCGAGGCCATGGGGGCGGAGCACGATGAGGAGCCGGGCGAGTATGTTGCCAACGGGGCCCGCCGTTTTGCGGCCCGCGCCAGCGATGAGGACTGGCTTGGGCTGATGAACGCCATCGAACGGGCGGACGATCCGGGACGGGCGGTGCTGGAAAAGATCGTGCTCTGGTCGCTGGACAAGGATTCAACCGTCGGCAAAGGCCTTCATGAAGGCTGCTCCTGCGGAGGCGGCGGAGGGTGCCATGATCAACCGTGAACCGGTTGAGACCCGCGCACGATCACAGGCATTTCAGCCAATTGTCGAAGCCATCCCGTTTTCGATGATCAACACGCCGCTCGACTACATTCTTGCCGACCATTTTCGCCAGCGAAGTGTCTGTGTGGCGCTCAGGCGCTTCGCGGATGAGGGACAGGCCCGGCGCATCGAGGCCGATATGGTCATCGCATTTCTCGACCGCGATCTGCCGATGCATCACGATGATGAGGACGTGGACCTGTTTCCCGCCGTGCGCAGGCGCGCCTTGCCCGAGGATGACCTTGGCACTGTTCTCGCGCGCCTGTCCGAGGATCACCGGCTGTCGAGCGAAATGGTCAACGGCATTGTCGGCGCGCTTGCGTCCACGCACGGGGATGATCCTGTGAAGCTTGACCGCCCCGCGCGTGAGGTCATGCAGGCTTATGCCGCCAGCGAACACCGGCACCTGGCGATGGAGAATGGCATCGTCATGGCCATTGCACGCATCCGGCTCAAGCCTGCGGACCTCAGGGCCATCAGCCAGGCGATGAAGAAGCGACGGGGAGTGGACGGCTGATGGCCCGCACGCTCGACCATCTGTTTGATCGCAATGTCGCCTGGGCCCACGCAAAGACGACCGATGACCCCTGCTTCTTTCGCCGCATGGCCGAGCAGCAGGCGCCGCGTTACCTGTGGATCGGATGCTCCGACAGCCGCATCACCGCCAACGATGTGCTTGGCCTCGATCCGGGCGAAGTGTTTGTCCATCGCAACATCGCCAACGTCGTCCACACCAGCGACATGAACATTCTGTCGGTGCTCGAGTATGCCGTCGAGCACCTGAAGGTCGAGCACATCATCATCTGCGGCCACTACGGCTGCGGTGGTGTTCAGCGCGCACTGGTGACGGAGCGTGGCGCGATGCTCGATCACTGGCTGCAGCCGATTTCGATGCTCTACCGCAAGCATCGTGCCGCTTTTGATGCAATCCCTGACCATGACGCCCGTCTTGACCGGATGTGCGAGGTCAACATCGAAATGCAGGTGCGGCGTGTGGCGCAGACACCGATTGTCGAGAACGCCTGGGCACGTGGCCAGAACCTCAATCTGCATGGCTGGATCTATGCGATCCATGATGGGCTCCTGCGTGATCTTGGGCCGCATCTGTCGTCCGTCGAGCAACGCGATGCACTGCCCTCGATCGACCATCGCGTGCTCAACCCCAATGAGGCGGTCAGCGCGCTGAGACGGCAAGCCATAGATGCTTTTTCCACACTGTCGCTTGACGACATGTCCTCGCCGCCCTGCTGCATGCCAGCGCTCGACTGCGCGCCCATCAAGTCGACGGATGGAGGCTGAGCATGGGAGCGAAAGAAGTTTCCGCTGTCCCGATCGGAATCGTTGTCTGCTCGGATCGTGCATCGCGCGGCCTCTATGAGGACAAGGGCGGCCCCGCCATCGAAGCCTATCTGCGCGAGGTGCTGGCAAGTCCGTGGCATCCGCTGCTGGCAATCGTCAGCGACGACCGCACGACCATCTCCGACACGCTGTCCGGCCTTGCCGACATTCGCGGGTGCCCGTTGATCCTGACAACCGGGGGCACCGGGCCGGCGCCGCGCGATGTTACGCCGGAAGCAACCATGGATGTCTGCGAACGCATCCTGCCGGGCTTTGGCGAGGCGATGCGCAATGCAAGCCTCGCGCATGTGCCCACAGCCATTCTGTCACGGCAGATGGCAGGCACGCGGGGATCAGCGCTGATCGTCAACCTTCCCGGCAAACCTGCCTCGATCCGGACCTGCCTGGACGCGGTCTTTGCAGCGGTTCCCTACTGCATCGACCTGATCGGCGGGCCAAGGCTGGAGACGCATGAACACCTCTGCAAAGCCTTCCGTCCATGTGCCTGAAAGCAAACATGATGTCCGCAACACCGCAAATGACGGCCCTGATCTATTCCGACAGCGAAGCTGCAGACTGCCTGCTCCGTGCGGTTGCCCTTGACCTGATGGAGCAGGGCCACAAGCTCGCAGGGTTGGTGCAGCACAATCAGCCTCGTCCGGGTCGATCCCGCTGTGACATGGTTCTGGAGGAACTTGGCGGCGGCTCTCTTGTGCCGATCTCGCAGGATCGCGGGCCGCATGCCCGTGGCTGCGCCCTCGACATCGGGCACCTGCTGGAGGCCATGCAGTTGGTGCAGGCCTCTCTGCTGACCCGGCCGGACCTCGTCATCCTGAACAAATTTGGCAAGACAGAAAGCGAGGGTGGCGGGTTTCGCGCGCTGATCGCGGATGTGGTCGCGGCCGGTCTGCCATTGCTGATTGCCGTGCCGTGGCGCAGCATCGAAAGCTGGCGAATATTCGCAGGCGAGATTGGCAACGAAATCATCCTTGATGGCTCGCCGGATCAGGCACATGCCGTATGCGAGCGCCTCAGGGGCCGACTGAGGCCAGCAGTTTGGCCTGACGGGTTTTCGCCGACAGATCCTGGAGACGAGCGAAGGTCAGGGAACGAGGTCACGCAATGACGATGCCGAAGGCAGGTGAAAGCGACACGATGATATCCCGCGACGGGGAGGACTTCGTCATCGACAGCAGCGTCGTGGCGGATCGCTTTGGCCTCGGCATCGACGCATTCAAGGCAGCATTGCGAGCCGCAGACATCGTGACAACCTGCGAGACTGGCGAAGGCGAGGACGCCGGATCGACCCGGCTGACATTCCGGCGCGGCGCGTTGCTCTGGCGCTTCGTGCTTCAGGCCGATGGCACCATCACGGAAGACCCGGTGCTGCTGGGGCACCGCAAAAGCGGCAGCCAGCAGGCCACCGTTTGACGAGCAAGATACACACCACGCCAGAGCAGCTTCCGGCCATGGCAGGCGAACTCGCCCGGAACCATCCCGAGATCCGGCACGCGTCTCTCTAGCAATCTGCCATGCGCGCCGATAACCGCTCGCGCCGTCGTTGTCAGACTGAAGACCCTTGCCTCGAGGAGCTTGACCGCTCGTCTCTGGCCGATTGCGTCTATCGACCCAACAGCACCGCGAGCGCCCGTGCCGTCATGGTCGATTGACCCATCGCAACGCCGGTCCTGACAGCATCGTGCATTGTGTCCACCGATGACCTTCCGGAGCAGATCATGATCGGCCAGACAGCGCCCTCACTCACGCCTGAGTTGATCGCCAGCTATGCAGCACCCGTGCCGCGCTACACCAGCTATCCGACCGCCCCGCATTTTCACTGCGGGATCGATGCCGCCGCCTACCGCGCATGGCTGAAAGCCCTGCCGGCACAGGCAACGCTGTCGCTTTATGCCCATCTGCCGTTCTGCGACACGCTGTGCTGGTTCTGCGGCTGCAACACCAAGATCACCAGGCAATATCAGCCGGTGGCGAGCTATCTCGCGGCCCTGCTGACAGAGATCGGCTCAGTTGCAAGCCAGGTGCCCGCCACAGCCAAGACCACCCAGATCCATTGGGGTGGCGGCTCGCCAACGATCCTGACGTCAACCGACATCCTGCGGTTAATGGAGACCACGCGGCGTTGCTTCAATGTCGCGAGCGATGTCGAGTTTGCAGTCGAGATCGATCCGCGCGGACTTGATCGCGAGTGTATCGACGCACTTGCCGAGGCGGGGCTGACCCGCGTGAGCATCGGTGTGCAGGATTTTGATCCGAAGGTGCAGGCGGCGATCAACCGCATCCAGAGCGTGGAGGAAACGCGCCGCGTCATCGATGCCTTCCGTGACCATGGCGTGCGCTCTTTGAACATCGACGCGATCTATGGCCTGCCTGGCCAGCGCGAGGGCGAACTTCTTGCCACACTGGCGCAGGTTGTGCGGATGACACCCGACCGCATTGCGCTGTTCGGCTATGCCCATGTGCCATGGATGAAGAAGCACCAGAGTCTGATCGTCGATGCCGATCTGCCCGGAGTCGTTGAGCGGCATGCCCATGCCGAGCTGGCGGCAGCGTTTCTGGCCTCGCATGGCTATTTGCGCATCGGGATCGACCACTTCGCTCTTGGCCATGACGAGATTGCCGTGGCCGCTGCCGAAGGACGGCTGAAGCGCAACTTCCAGGGCTACACGGTCGATGAGGCCGACGCGCTGATCGGGCTCGGAGCCTCCTCAATCGGGCGTCTGCCGCAGGGCTATGTCCAGAACGCGCCAACAACCGCTGACTACCAGCGTCGTGTCAGCGCGGGCGAGTTGGCCGTGACTCGCGGGTGTTCCCTGTCGCAGGACGATGTTATTCGCGCCCATGTGATTGAGCGGCTGATGTGTGATCTGAGTTTCAGCCCACGTGATATGATGCAGCGCTTCGGGACGGATGCATTGCCGGTGCTGGCAGATGCAGATGCCCTTGTGCGGGAAGGAGAAGACGGGCTGGTGCGCAGGCGCGATGACGGGTTTTCAATCACCGACCTTGGCCGTCCTTTCACCCGTGCGATTGCCGCCCGTTTCGATGCCTATCTCGCACGCGGGCAGGCGCGGCATTCGGCAGCTGTGTGAAAAGCCGAGGCCATTCCGATGCGGAAAGATGGTCGGGCAATACAGTGCCTGTCCGTGCAGGCCGACAGGACAGCCGGAACATGGTTGCACCACAGGCAAACCTTGATCTGCAGCAAGGCCCGCGCACTTTGGCAGCTCTATCAAGGTGGTGAGGCCATCACGGAGACCTGCCATGTCCCACACACCGCATGAACTAGCTGAAGAATTTCCTGCGCATGTCGAGCACATGCAGGCGTTGAAACAGTCAAACGCCCATTTCGCAAAGCTGGCCGAGGCCTATCACGAGATCAATCGCGCCATCCATCGGGCCGAAACTCTGGTCGAGCCCGTCGATTCCATGGTGGAAGAAACCATGCGCAAGCAGCGCCTCAAGCTCAAGGATCAGATATATGCCATGCTGACACGCTGATGGTGTTAGGATCGCCTCCGATACAGGGTGTATCGACTGGAATGGGGTTCGCATGGTCCGCTTGATAGGTTTCGGAGTTTGCCTCGCAATTCTCGCTATACCGGCATCGGAGCGTGCCGCTGCCAATCCGCAGGCGCTGACCATCGAGGCCTGTGCCGCCTGCCATGGCGAGAGCGGCATTGCCCGCGACACCGAGGTGCCGCACCTGGCTGGCCAGAACGAGCGCTACCTTTACAACCAGATGCTGGCTTTTCGCTCAGGTCGGCGGCAGCATCGGGAAATGCGCATCATGGCGCGTGATCTGTCCCTCGATGAGATCGCCGCAATCGCCGCATACTACGCATCCTTGCCAGCCCGGTAAGGCGGCAACGTGCTGGCTTGTTCCCACTCAACCCGATGAGTGTTCGCCGGGCGTGCGACAAGAGAGGCTGCAATGGGAGTGAACTCGGTTTGCGGTCAACCAACCTGCGCACCTCTCCGGAAGGCCGCGACTTGTGCCGGAGTTTCGCAGCGCATGACATTGCAATCTGTAACGACTTGAGAGCGCTTCTGCAGCAACGGGTGCCATGCCAACGATTCTGACTCACACGCCGCTGTCTGCCTTGCAGGCCCTTGTGCTCGACACCGAGACAACGGGGCTGGACGTGAAGACAGCAAGGGTGATCGAGATTGGCATTGCCGGTCACGGGCTGCCGGTGGAATGGTCGCTGCTCGTCAATCCCGGCGTTCCGATCCCGCTGCGGAGCACGGCGATCCACGGCATCGATGATGTGATGGTGCAACAAGCGACAAGCTTCGCCGATGCCTGGCGCGAAGCAGGCGCAATCATTGGCAAGCACGTTCTGATTGGTCACTCGCTTGGCTTTGATCTCGCCATCCTGAAGCGCGAGTGCGAGCGTGCCGGGCTGCAATGGCAGGAGCCTGTCTGGCTGGATACACGCTTTCTTGCCATCCTGCTCGATGCGAGGTTGCCAGATTTCACCGTAAGCGCGCTGTGCAGCTGGCTTGATCTGCCTCCAACAGCCAACCATCGCGCCCTTGCTGACGCTCAGGCGACGTCGGCCATCTTCTCGGCGATGCTGCCGCGTTTGCGCGAAAAGGGCATCCACACATTTGGTCAGGCGCTTTCGGCGTGCAGGCGCATTCAAGGCATGAGCGATGATCTGGCCCGTTCCGGATGGGCAGAGCCAACCCGGCTCGGTGCGCTCGCCGGTGCTGATCGAGACTCCCGGTCGGAGCAGCAGGGCGGCTTCGATGCCTATCCCTTCCAGCACCGCGTTGACGCGCTGATGAGCCGACCGCCCATCTTCCTGCTGCCAACCGAGACAGTCGGTCTGGCCATCGCGCAGCTTGCAAAATTGCAGGTTAGCAGCCTGTTTGTCGGCTCCGAGGGCGACCTTGCGGAGGATGTTGGCATCATCACTGAACGCGATATTCTGAGGGCACTGGCCCGGGAGGGCGCGGCGCTGCTTGATCAACAGGTTGGCTCGATTGCCAGCCGACCGCTCGTGACGGTCCGCGCCGGCGCCTATGTCTACCGGGCCATCGGAACCATGGCCCGGCGCGGCATCCGCCATCTTGCTGTCGTCGGCGATGACCAGGCGCAGGTCATTGGCGCCCTGTCTCAGCGTGACCTGCTGCGGCTTCGGGCCCAGTCATCGCTCATGCTTGACGATGCAATTGATGCGGCAACCACTGTGGCCGATATGGGTCGTGCCTGGGCCAGGCTGCCGGCCATGGCGCGCACGCTGGGCGACGAGGGCATCTCGGCGCCCGACATTGCCGGGATCATTGCGCGTGAGCTTGGAGCGCTGACGCGAAGGGCAGCCATCCTCTGCGAGCAGCACATGATCAAGGCCGGAAAGGGCCCGGCACCGGTATCCTATGCGGTTCTGGTGCTTGGCTCGGCTGGGCGCGGCGAAAGCCTGCTTGCCATGGATCAGGACAATGCCATTGTGTTTGCGCAAGGTAGCCCGGATGGGCCCGAAGATCGCTGGTTTGCTCAGCTTGGCGCACGGTTTGCCAGCATGCTGGACGAGATCGGCGTGCCCCTGTGCAAAGGCGGCGTCATGGCGCGCGAGCCCCTGTTTCGCGGCTCGGTTTTGACATGGCACGAACGGATGGAGCACTGGCTTGGCCGCTCGAGCCCTGACGATCTGCTCAATGTCGACATCGTCTTCGACGCCAGGACCGTCCATGGTGATCCCGCCCTGTTCCATGCGCTTTTGAGATCATTTAGCGCTGCTGCCAGCGAAAATGCCGCCTTTCTGAAACTGATGATTGCCTCGCATCCCGATTCAAGCGTGCCGATCAGCTTCTTCGGCAACCTCAAGCCCGATGGCGATGGACGCATCGATCTCAAGCGGCACTTTGTCAGCCGTGTGGTCGCGGCCGCCCGCGTGCTGTCGCTCCGCCATCAGCAACCCCATCGCTCGACTGTCGAAAGGCTCTCTGCGGTCCAGCGCCTTGGTCTTGGCGGGGTTTCCAGCCTCGATGCCCTCATCGAAGCCTATTCACGGATGCAGGATCTGGTGTTGAGATCGCAGCTCAAGGACATTGCCAATGGCAGGCCACCCGACAATCGCATCGATCTGGCTGGCCTGTCCCAGCGGGAGCGGACAAAGCTCAAGGCCGATCTCGCGCTGACGGCGGACCTCGGCGAACTCGTTCGATCGGCCGTGTTCTGATCCTATGCGGCTTTTCCATTTCCGAAGCTTGGGCGGGCAGGCGTGTCCTGACGACAGTTGCGTCTGCACTGCTGGCGTCATGGCAGCTGGCTGCTGGCATTCATGCGCGATCAGACGCCAGCAAGGGCCGAAAGATATCGCGCGAAACCAGCGCAGGCAGATGAGGAAAGAGGCCTCCTGACTCCGCCGATCCGCTTCAGCCGCATCTGGCCGGTGCGCCGCGCATTCATGCCGGGTTCACGGATAAAGAGTTGGCTTCGGCAAGGTTTTCACGCGCAGCGCATGTTGTCATGTCATGTCATGCCGCCAGCGCCTTCAGTGCCCTCTCGAAGAAATCGACATCGCCGAAGTTTCCAGATTTCAGGGCGAGCGCGAGGGTTTGTCCTTGCGCCATCAGGGACGGTATTCCGGGGTCAATCTCGGGCCCGATTGTGCAGGCGCTGATCTTGAGCGCCGAGACGACGGCCCCCGATGTCTCTCCACCGCCAACCACCAGCCGGGTCACGCCGGTTTCGGTGATATCGCAGGCCAGCTCTGCGAGGAATTGTTCGATCAGGCCAGCAATCTTGTCACGGCCATGGCGCTCCTGCGCGCGTCGCACGGCTGTGGCATCGGCGGTCGAATAGACCATGGGGCCGTCTTCGATATGCTCCATGATCCAGTCCCGCGCGATGCGAACGGTCATGCGTCCACGGATCAGGTCATCGGGAAAGATCGGCAAGGCCGGGTGGCTCTTCGCATAGGCCGCCACCTGGCTGAGCGATTGTGACGAGCAGGAGCCTGAAAGCACCACGCCTGGGCCCTCAAGGCCCGTGAACATGGCCATCGCACCTGCAAGCAGACCCTGCCTGCGGAAGTTGTCCGGCAGGCCCATCGCGATGCCGGAGGCGCCCGTCACCAGCTTGTGACCGGCAACGGCTGCGCCAATCGCGTGCAAGTCGTCGTTGCTTGTGGCATCCACAACAACCAGACCTTGCCCCAGAGTGGCCGCGTCATCGAGCGCCTTGCCGATGGCCGCAGCACCGTGACGCACGGCCTCGTGGCCGACCAGTCCGACATCGACCGTGCATTGGTTCCGCAACCAGCGAACAATGTCGGGGTCGCGCATCGGGGTCAGCGGATGATCCTTCATGCCCGTTTCCGAAAGCAGGACGCGGTTGACGAAAAGATGCCCGTTGAACAGCACGCGGCCTGTCGCGGGAAAGGCCGGGCAGACCACAGCAAGGTTCTGCCCCAGCCGGTGCAGCAGAGCCTCTGCGACCGGACCGATATTGCCTTGCGGCGTTGAATCGAAAGTCGAGCAATACTTGAACAGGATCTGCCGGCAGCCCTGATCGATCAGCCAGTCAACAGCGGCAAGAGATTGCGCGACTGCATCCGCCGCAGTGATGGTGCGGGTCTTCAGCGCGATCACGCCGGCCTCGCAGGTCTCTGGGGCAGGCGTGGCTGGCGCCCCGATGAACTGCGTGGTGGCCATGCCGCCCTGGGCAAGCGTGTTGGCCAGGTCGCTTGCGCCAGTGAAATCGTCCGCGATGCATCCGAGAAGCATGTCTGGTCCTTGTCAAACAGCGATCACGCCACCAGGCGCATCGGCGATGTGAATGCGGATGATCTCGTCGAATGTGGTCTCGGCCCTGAAGCCAAGCGCCAGGGCGCGTGCGGTGTCAAAGGCGCGCGGCCAGCCTGCGATGATGCGTGCGATAGCCTCGTTCGGCTCACGACGGATGAGCTTGACGGCCCGGTCGCCCGCGATGCGCCGCAGCGCCTCGATCTGCCCACCGACGCTGGTACCGACGCCCGGCATCATCAAACTGCGCTGTGATCCCAACTGTGACGTGTCGAGCAATGCCGCGTGCTGCAGGAAACCCGTCGCCGCGCGCGGGCTGGCAAACCAGTGCTGCACGTCATCGCTGACAGGCAGGATGGCCTCCTGCCCGTTGAGAGGCTCGCGGATGATTCCCGAGAAAAAGCCAGACGCTGCCTTGTTGGGCAGCCCAGGCCGCACGCAAATCGTGGGCAGGCGGATGCCGATGCCTTCAAGAATGCCGCGACGGCTGTAATCGGCCAGAAGCAGCTCGGCCATGGCCTTCTGCGTGCCATAGCTGGTGAGCGGTGTGAGGTGCTGGGCATCGGAAATGACCTCAGGCAGCGGCGTGCCGTAGACCGCCAGTGAAGACGCGAAGACCACGCGCGGACAATAGCCATGGCCGATGGCGCGTATCGCTTCGAACAGCAGGCGCGTGCCATCAAAATTGACGCGGTAGCCGAGTTCAAGATCAGCCTCCGCCTCACCGGAGACAACAGCTGCGAGGTGGAAGATCAGATCGGGCCGCTCCGACACGAGCGCCAGCGCGGCGCCCGGCGCCGACAGGTCGGAAGCTTTCGCAGCAACGCGTATCGCGGTGGCCGGATGATCCGGCTTCACCACATCATGCAGGGTCAGCCGCGTGATCTCGCGGCCTCCCGCTTGCCCGCTCGCCAGCAAGGCGCTGACGAGCTTGCGACCGATCATCCCGGCCGCACCAATCACGAGAACATGCATGGCTTCTGATCCTCAGGAGGCCTGCAAGGTGCCGGGCCAGGCCACGACCTTCTGCGTCTGCTCGCCCAGTCCCTCGACGCTGAGCCGCATCATGTCGCCGGCCTTCAGATAGCGCGGCGGCTTGAAGCCGAGACCGACGCCCGGCGGGGTGCCCGTGGTGATGACATCACCGGGGTTGAGCACCATGTAGCGGCTGACATCGGCGATGAGGCGCCTGATGGGGAAGATCATCGTGTGGGTATGCGCGTTCTGGATGCGCACGCCATTCACGTCCATCCAGAGCGAAAGGTCCTGCGGGTCTGCCACCTCGTCCGGCGTCACCAGCCAGGGGCCGAGCGGGCCGAAGGTCGGGAAGCACTTGCCCTTGACCCATTGGCCCTCGCGCTCGAGCTGATACTCGCGCTCGGAGACATCGTTGCAGACGGCATAACCGGCAATGTAGCTGAGCGCATCGTCCTCGCTGACCATGAAAGCGCGCTTGCCGATGATGAAGGCCAGTTCGATCTCCCAGTCGGTCTTGGTAGAACCCGGCGGCAGAACGACGTCGTCGAAGGGACCTGACAGGCAGGAGGGCGCCTTGTTGAAGATGATCGGCTCCTTCGGGATCGCGGCATCGGTCTCGGTCGCGTGCTCGGCATAGTTCAGGCCAATGGCGATGAAGTTGCCGGTGCGGGCAATGCAGGCGCCAATTCTGACATGGCCTGCAACGACAGGCAGGTTCTCGACATTGACGGTCGCACGAATGGCTTCAAGGCGACCGGCGCCAATGGTCTCCGGCGTGATGTCATCGATCAGATGCGAGAGATCGCGAATCTGGCCGGCAGCGTCCAGAACACCGGGCTTTTCATGGCCAAGCGGGCCATAGCGAAGAAATTTCATGGGTTGTCCTTTGATGGATCAGGGTGGGTGTTGTCGGGGAGGGTGGGGCGCTCATGTGCCGGTGTTTGCCGTGGCTCGCCGTGGCGCGACGCCGAAGAAATTCGCCATCCGGGAGATTTGCCCGCGCATCATCTCGCGGCCGCGCACCACCTGGCAGCCGGAAGCTTCGGCCAGCGCCAGCAACGCGGTCGTCTCCGGCTTCACGATGGCGTCAAAGACGGTCATGGCAGACGGCAGCGTCGTGGCCTCGACAGGCATGCGCTTGTCATCCAGCATGCCGACAGGCGAGGCATTCAGCAGGTGGTCGATGCCCTCGGTGACAGGCGGGCCAATGACCACCTCGATGGCCGGATCAAGCTCGCGGATGCGTTCTGCCATCGCCGTGACCCTGGCCGGATCGAGGTCAAACAGCCGCATCATAGCCGGCCGCTCATGCGCGATGGCTGCCGCGATGGCGGAGCCCGCACCACCCAGCCCGATGAGCATGACGTGCTTGCCAGTAAAACTGATGCCCGCGCGGCGATGACCCTCGACGCAGCCAATTCCGTCGAAAATCTCACCCTTCCAGCCGCCTTCGGTGTCGCGGGTCAGAGCATTGATCGCGCCGACCATGCGTGCATTGGGGCCGATCTCGCGGGCCAGCTCCACCGCACGCTGCTTGAAGGGGATGGTGAAGACCAACCCATCAAGGTTGGGCATGCGCATCAGCGCTGGCAGCACCGTGTTGAAATCGTCCGGCAGCACATGAAACGGCAACATGATGCCGTGATGTCCACGTGCGACGAACTCGGCGGTGAACATTTCCGGCGAGCGCACCTGCTCGATGGGATGCCCGACGATCCCGTAAAGGCGGGAACGTCCCGAGACATAGTCAACCTGATCGCGCGCCATCATGCGCTCCTTCCTGTTGGCAGGAGGGAGCGGCGCATCTCGACAGCGAGGCTGCGTGCTATGCGACCTGCCTGCTCTGGTAAATGTGAACCGGCCAGATTTCGGAGAGCCGATGCGCGGTCTGCGCCAGCGCATCGCGGAAACTGACCAGCCGGTCCCGGTCCATACGGAATGAAGGCCCGCCAATCGAGATTGTGCCCACCACCGGATGACCCGGCACCGACAGGTCGCGGACCACGGTCGCGACTGCCGAGATGCCCGGCTCGGCCTCTTCCTCGACAATCGCGAAGCCGCGCTCGCGCGTCAGCCGCAGATGCTCGCGCAGGGCGTCGGGTGTTCTCACCGCATTGGGCCCCACCAGATCGCCCGCCATGCCACGATCCTGCACGAGCGCAATCGCATGATCCTCCGGCAATGTCGCCAGCCAGGCCTTGCCCATGGCGGTGGCATGCAGCGGCACATCGCGGCCGCTGATGGGGTCGTAGCGGATGGAATTGCGCGCGCCTTGCGCCTTCGCCACCCAGATCAGATGCTCGTTCTCCAGAACAGCAAGGCGCACCAGCTCCTCGCATTGTGCGGCCAATTCTTCGAGCAGCGGCTGGCATGCACCCGTCAGGTTGGAATGCTCCAGCAGGCGCAGGCCGTGGGCGGCCAGCAGCATGGTCGCGATGTAGCGCTCGGTCAGTGCGCTCTGGCGCACGTAGCGCTTCTGCACCAGAACCGCGAGCAGCCGATGCGTCGCGCTGACGGGCAGCTCCAGTCGCTGCGCGATGGTGCTCATCGGCAAGCCGTCTGGCTGGTCGACCAGCAATTCCAGAATGGCGAGGCAGCGCTCCGCCGATGAAGAACTGAAA
>JANMMX010000025.1:0-2946 GCA_031373605.1 Allobosea sp.
CTCGGCCGCCGCGCGCTGGCATTATGGTCGCACGCAGCGGCAGCGATTCTACACCACAGGCGTGATGGGCCGGGCGCTGGCCGGCCTGATCCCCGCCCAGCACAGCTTCACCGACAACCTGCAGGACATGGTGGATCTGGCGTACAGCGACAGGGCAAGCGAACCGCTGCCCGCCATGCGTGCTGCCCGGAAACTGCGCCAGGCGCTGCCTGTCTCGCTGACTGGCAAGATCGCGGTGTTCTATGCCGATGGCAATGACTTCAATGACATTCGAGACGCTTTAGGCGGCACGCCGGACGCGCGGAAAACCTTCTCCGACGGCGTGCGCCCGGTGATGGAGGATGCCATTGCGGGGCTGCTGGGCGCGGTGGCGGCAGGCGCAAAGGCGGCAAAAGGCACCGCCGCGCAGGCCGCATCAGTCTATCACGATGCCGATGAGCGGACCAACGAGACCGACGTGGAGAAAGACCAGCTGCGCTTCGAAACGCTGCTTTATGGCGGAGATGAAATCTGTTTCGTCGCGCCCGCATGGTTCGGCCTGCAAATGGCGGACGCCTTCTTTGCAGCGGTGAAGGGCAAGCAGCTGGACGGGCATGCGCTCACCTTCAAGGCCGGGCTGGTTCTCGCGCCAGTGAAAATGCCGATTGCCGCCAGCCGCAACCTCGCCAAAGCGCTGGCCGAGAGCATGAAGCGGGGTAACAGCAACCGGCTCGGCATCCAGGCTTTCGAGAGCGTCGAGCCGCCCGCCAATGGCCTGAGCGACCTGCGCGAGCAGCTCTTCGGCAAGATGACGGGGCCTGTCTCGCCCTTCATTGCGCTGGATGGTGACAGGTTCGGTGCCACGCTGGCCGAAATCAGGGCGCTGAGCGGCACCGGCGAAGGGGCCATTCCACGCTCGCAACTGTTCAAGGCGCTGCGCCAGGGCCAATGGCAGGGCGATGACAGCAAGCAGCTCCTGAAGGCCCGGCCTTTGGGCGATGCGGAGTGCGGCGCGAAGGTCGCCAAGGTGCTGGATGACTATTGCGCAGCTGCCGGGTTTGGCAAAACCAGCTCGGGCTATGTCGGCGCCCTGCGCGCTCCGGGCACCGCCGCGCTCGCTGCATGGCTGCTGACGCATGTGTGGGATTATGTCGACCCGGTGGAACGCACAGGCACGGTTGCAGACACAGGTGCTGCATGAGCCGCAAAGCGTTCCAGATCTCCGTCACCCTCCGCTCGCCCTTCCTGTTCGAGGGCATTGGCGTCTCGGTTCATGCACTCGATTCCTCACCCCTGCGTGGCGAGAAGGGTGAGTTGGTGCTCCCCGGCGACCATCTGCGCGGCCATCTGCGCCATGCCTTCAGCGCGCTGCACGGCGAAGGCAGCGACATTGTCTCCGCGCTGTTCGGCAAAGCCTCCGAGGACCGCACCGGGACCGGCGAGCAGGACAAGCCTGTGCGCGGCGCATTGATCGTAGCTGATCTCAAGGCAACCAAGGGGCATGAAGCCAGCATCTATCACCGTGTCGCCATCAACGAAGCGACGGGTGCCGCCGCCACCGGCATGCTGCAGCTGATCGAGCTGGCCGCACCGATGGGCGCGGAGGTGACTTTCAAGGGGCGTCTGATGGTGCGGCCCGGAGCGCGACTGCCTGAACGTCTGGCCGCCGAAATCGATCTGGCCTTGTCGCTGATCCCGGCCATGGGGGCGATGAAATCCTCCGGCTTTGGCGAGGTAGTCAGCACCGACTGCAGGGCCATCACGGATGACAAGCCGGAACGGGCCGTGAGCATCCCGTCGGATCAGCGCGTGACGGTAACGGTGACGTTTGACAGACCCCTGTTGGTCGACAGTTCGCACGACGCCAACAACATCTTTCGCTCGGCCGAAGTGGTGCCCGGTGGCGCCATCAAGGGCGCGCTGGCGCAGGCTCTGGCTGATGCGGGGCATCCTGTCGAGAAGAACAACGCATTCTCGAACTTGCATGTCAGCCACGCTTTTCCGCTGGAGGGCGAAACGCTGGCGGCACGCGCTATCCCTTCGGCGCTGACTGTGGTGAAGAGATCGAATGGCACGCTGGCAGCGGCTTCGGCACTCGACAGCGCAGCTTATGAAGCATTGTGCGACAGCGGCACGCCTGCTTTCCCCAGCGACTGGAAGGACGAAAACTTCGATCTCGCGCGCAAGGCGCTCGGTCGGCCCGCCGCGAACCTCAGGCGTTTCCCGCGTGGTCGCGTCGCAATCGCTGCCAATGGCGTGGCGGAGGAGAGCAAGCTCTTCGTTGTCGAGACGGTTGGCGTGCAGAACCAGAGGTGGCGTTTCACGCTCGATTTTGTCAGGGGTTGATGCCGATCTTCGCTCGCAGGTCATCACGCAGCTTGAAGCCGGGCTCGAGGGCATCGGACGCACCGGAGCGCGCATGCTCCTTGCCGAGGCAACGCCTGCACCTGCTGTGGCCGAGGCCGCGACAGGCACCGTGACGCTGCTGCTGGAGACACCCGCCATCCTCAGCGACCCGACCTGTGCTGACACGCCAGTTGTCCAATATGCCCGCTATTTCAAGGAGCAACTTGGTGCGACGCTGGTGAAACACCGCGCCACGCGCCGTATGGCCGGGGAATATTACGGCTTCCGCTTCAGGGCTTATGGCCCGGACCGCTACCTGCCCTTCGAACTGACAGAGGCCGGCGCGGTCTTCGTTCTGGAAGTGACGGACGCACACGAGCTCGCTGCCGCGCTGGCCAAGGGCCTTGAGCCGGTCGCGCTGCGAGATGGCAAGCTGCATGGCCTGAAATGGCAAGAATGCCCGTTCAAGGCCGCCAATGGCTATGGCGAGATCAGCCTTTGCCCTGATGTGGCGGGGATGGCCAAAGCGCTGGCGGATGAAGCCGCCAAGGCGACGAAGACCACGTCATGACGGCGGCGCTTGGCTACAACGCCTATCGCGGGCGGCTGGTGCTGGAAGGC
>JANMMX010000063.1:0-3812 GCA_031373605.1 Allobosea sp.
CCGCCAGACCCACGACACCGCCGGCAGGGCCCGACAGGATCGCATCCTTGCCCTGAAACAGATCAGCTGCCGTCAGCCCTCCCGAGGACATCATGAACATGAGCCGCGCGCCGGTGCGCTTCACGTCCAGCTCTTCCGAGACCTGCGCGACATAGCACGACAGGATTGGCGAGAGATAGGCATCGACCACAGCCGTATCGCCACGCCCGACCAGCTTGATGAGTGGCGAGACCTCGTGACTGACCGAGACCTGCGGAAAGCCGATCTCGCGCGCAATCTTCGCCACGATGGCCTCATGTGCCGGATAGCGATAGGCATGCATGAAGCTGATGGCGACAGCGCGGAAACCTTCATCCCACAGGCTCTGGAGGTCAGCCCGAACCTGAGCTTCATCAGGCACCTGCTCGACAATGCCATCCGACAGCACGCGCTCGGCCACCTCGACCACGCGCTCATAGAGCTGCTCGCGCTTGATGATCTCCTTGGCGAAGATGTTCGGCCGCGCCTGATAGCCGATGCGAAGCGCGTCGCGGAAGCCGCGCGTTATGACCAGCGCCGTGCGGTCGCCCTTGCGCTCCAGCAGCGCATTGGTGGCGACTGTGGTGCCCATGCGCACTTCGCCGATCAGGCCTGCCGGGATCATGTCGCCCTTCTTCAGGCCGAGATGGTCGCGGATGCCCTGCACGGCCGCATCGCGATAGGCTTCCGGATTTTCGGAGAGCAGCTTGCGCGCCAGCAATCTGCCATCCGGCGCACGTCCGATCACATCAGTGAAGGTGCCGCCACGGTCGATCCAGAAGTCCCAACGCGCTGCCGACATGATGCTCTCTCCCTGAGGCGAAACAGTGAATGACAAAACGTTGATAATTTGTCGTTGATTAGTTGACAAGACAATTTTGTTGATTACGATGAAATTGTGACATCGACCAACGGCTGAGGGGCCGAGACGGTGTCGTCACGAAATTCGGGGGAGACGCGCCATGCCTGCAACAATGGCCGAGTGGCCAGAGACTGCAACCCTGCATTTCGCAGGTTGCCGTTCCGCCAAGCGGGGAGCGGCCTGATGCGCCGCGCACTCGACACGCTTTATCTCTGGTCAGGTTATGCCGCTGGCATATTCCTGATACTCATCTTCTGCCTGATGATGGGCCTCTCCGCCGGACGGCAGATCGGCTTCAACATTCCCGCAGGCGATGATTTCGCCTCCTGGTGCATGGCCGCCATGGCTTTCCTCGGGCTGGCGCACACCTTCCGCTCCGGCGAGATGATCCGCGTCGGCCTGCTGATCGACCTGTTCAAGGGCCGGGCGCGCTGGGCCTTCGAGACATTTTCACTCGTGCTCGGCCTTGGCTTTGTCGGCTTCTTTGCCTGGCATGCGGTGGTGATGACCTGGCAATCCTATCAGTTCAACGATGTCGCAGGCGGCGTGGTCGCCATGCCGATGTGGATCCCGCAACTGGGCTATTCCGGCGGGTTGGTCATCCTGTTCATCGCCTTTCTCGACGAGTTTGTTCATGTCGTCCTGCGCGGGCAAGAGCCGCGCTACGAGAAGCCCGCGCCGATCACGGATGAGGAAGTCATCCAGCGCGCCATGCAGAGCGGAGTCTGAGCCATGGACATGATTCAGATTTCTGGCCTGCTCCTTGTGCTGCTGACCATCATGCTGGGCGGCGGCGTCTGGATTGCCATCTCGCTTATGGCCTGCGGCTTTGTCGCCATGCAGTTCGTTGCAGGCGGCATCCCCGCCGGGGCCGTGCTGGCCACCACGATCTGGGGCAACAGCTCGTCGTGGACGCTGGCCGCGCTGCCGCTTTTCATCTGGATGGGCGAAATCCTCTACCGCACGAAACTGTCCGATGAGATGTTCCGGGGGCTGGCACCCTGGCTCAACTGGCTGCCCGGCCGGCTGATGCATGTGAACGTGCTCGCCTGCGGCATTTTTGGCTCGGTCTCCGGCTCATCAGCCGCAACCTGTGCCACTGTTGCAAAAATCGCCCTGCCAGAGCTGAAAAAGCGCGGCTATGACGAGAACCTCAGCCTTGGCTCGCTCGCGGGCGCCGGCACGCTCGGCATCCTGATCCCGCCATCAATCACAATGGTGGTCTATGCCGTGGCGGCCAATGTATCGATCATTCAGGTGTTTCTGGCAGGCTTCCTGCCCGGCCTGCTCGTGATGGGCCTTTATTCCGGCTACATCGTCGTCTGGCACCTGCTGAATCCGGACAAGTCACCGCCGCCCGAGCCCAAGATGCCTTTCCGCCAGAAGCTGCGGGAATCGGCCAACCTGATCCCCTGCATCCTGCTCATCGCGCTGGTCTTCCTCTCGCTGCTGCTTGGCTGGGCGACAGCAACGGAATGCGCCGCCTGGGGTGTGCTGGGCTCCTTCGCGATTGCCTGGTGGTCGAACGCCCTGACGAAGGAAGCCTTCTGGGCCAGTGTCATGGGCACCACCCGCATCACCTGCATGATCATGCTGATCCTGGCCGGTGCGTCCTTCATGTCGACTTCGATGGCCTATACCGGCATCCCGACCGCGCTGGCTGCCTGGGTCGATGGCATGCAGCTCTCGCCCTATGCGCTGATTGCGGCGCTGACGGTGATGTACATCATCCTTGGTGCCGCACTCGACGGCATTTCGATGATCGTCCTGACCACCGCCATCGTCATCCCAATGATCAAGACAGCAGGCTTCGACCTCGTCTGGTTCGGCATCTTCATGGTGCTGGTGGTCGAGATGGCGGAGGTTTCGCCACCAGTCGGCTTCAATCTCTTCGTGCTTCAAACCATGTCAGGCAAGGATTCGAACACGGTGGCACGCGCCGCTTTGCCGTTCTTTTTCCTGCTTGTCGCAGCTGTCGCAATCATTACGATCTTCCCGCAGATCGTCATGGTCCTGCCGCAGATGGCCTTTCCAGGGTAGCCTACCAACCAACCGACCAAAAACAGGGAATGGATCAACACATGAAACGCAATGACTTCATCAAGAGCCTTCTGGCCATCGGCGTCGCCACCGGCACTCTTGCGCTCGCCACCACCAGCGCCGTGGCGCAGGTCAAGTGGAACCTGCCTGCTGCTTACGCGGCAGAAAACCCGCACTCGGAAAACCTCGTCGCCTTCAGCAAGGACATCGAAGCCGCGACCGGCGGCAAGCTCTCCATCACCGTCCATGCCAATGCCTCGCTGTTCAAGGCGCCCGAGATCAAGCGCGCTGTCCAGACCGGGCAGGCCCAGATGGGCGAAGTGCTGATGTCGATCCACGAGAACGAGGATCCGGTCTATGGCATCGACGTGGTGCCTTTCCTGGCCACCAGCTTTGCCGACGCCAAGAAGCTCTATGCCGCCTCCAAGCCTGCGGTCGAAAAAAAGCTGGCCTCGCAGGGCATCCAGCTCCTGTTCATGGTGCCGTGGGCGCCCCAAGGCGTCTATTCCAAGACGGAACTGAACAAGATCGAGGACATGAAGGGCCTGAAATGGCGTGCCTACAATGTCGGCACGACGCGTCTGGGCGAAATCCTCGGCATGCAGTCGGTCACGATCCAGGCGGCCGAATTGCCGCAGGCGCTCGCCACCGGCGTCGTCAACTCGTTCATGTCATCGGGTGGCACGGGCTTTGACTCGAAAGTCTGGGAGTCGCTGAACTTCTTTTATGATGTTCAGGCTTGGCTCCCCAAGAATGCCACCTTCGTCAACAAGGCGGCTTTTGACGCGCTCGACAAGCCGACGCAGGAAGCCGTGCTGAAGGCAGCAGCAGCAGCTGAAGCCCGCGGCTGGAAGGCCTGGGAAGAGAAGACCAACTGGTATCTCGACCAGCT
>JANMMX010000064.1:0-4968 GCA_031373605.1 Allobosea sp.
CGACACACTGGCTGGCCTGCGCTATGCCAAGCAGGAAAAGCAGCACGTTCTGGCCGTCGTGAACGTGCCGACCTCGACCATCGCGCGCGAAAGCCATGCCGTCGCACCGACAATGGCAGGCCCCGAGATCGGCGTGGCCTCCACCAAGGCTTTCACCTGCCAGCTGACCGCGCTGGCTTGCCTTGCGCTCGCAGCCGGCCGTGCGCGCGGCCACATCACAGCGGGCGAGGAAGCCCATCATGTCCAGAGCCTGATCGCGTTGCCCGGCCTGATGGCGCAGGCGATGCAGCAGGAATCCGAGATCGAGAAGCTGGCCCGCGAGCTCAGCAAGGCGCGTGATGTGCTGTATCTCGGGCGCGGCACCAGCTTCCCTCTGGCGCTCGAAGGAGCCCTGAAACTCAAGGAAATCAGCTATATCCACGCTGAAGGTTATGCCGCAGGCGAGCTGAAGCACGGCCCCATCGCGCTGATCGACGAGGACATGCCGGTCATCGTGGTGGCGCCGCATGACCATCTGTTCGAGAAGACCGCGTCGAACATGCAGGAAGTCGCAGCCCGTGGTGGCCGCATCATCCTCATCACCGACAAGAAGGGTGCTGCCGAATGCGGCATCACGCCGGAATTCACGATCATCATGCCGGACATGGACCCGGTTTTTGCACCGATCGTTTATGCCGTTCCGATCCAGATGATCGCCTATCATACCGCCGTTTTCATGGGCAAGGACGTGGATCAGCCGCGCAATCTGGCAAAATCTGTCACGGTGGAGTGAGGCTTTGCCTGCTTTCCTTGCAGGCGCGGCCTAGCCATCGGTGCTGAACGCGCTTACGTGTCGGGCCTCTGCATCAGAGACCCCAGAATGTCATTTTCCCGACGACCAGATCCACAGGCTGCCATCAGTGCTTTGACAGCAAAGGCCGGCGCGGGCGCGCGGTTGCGCCGCTATTTCCTGACCGGGCTGGTCCTTGCTGGCCCGCTTGCCATCACCGCGTCCGTCACATGGTGGTTCATCAATCTGGTTGACGGTTGGATAAAGCCGTTCATTCCGAACCTTTATCTGCCGGAGACGTATCTGCCTTTCTCCATTCCGGGCTTCGGCCTGATTGTCGCGCTGACCGGCCTGACGCTGATCGGCTTTCTCACAGCGAACCTCGTTGGGCGGACACTGTTCGAGGCAGGCGAGGCCGTGCTCCACCGCATGCCCGTGGTACGCGGCCTTTATCGCGGCATGAAGCAGATTTTCGAGACGGTGTTCTCGCAAAGCGGCACGTCATTCCGGAAAGTCGGGCTCGTGGAGTTTCCGGCCAAGGGCATGTGGTCCATCGTGTTCATCTCGCAGGAAGCGGGGCCGGACATTGCAGGGCAGCTGCCCGATCCAGATGAGCAGATCGGCGTCTTTCTGCCCTGCACGCCCAACCCGACGACGGGCTTCTTCTTCTACCTGCCACGTGGCGAGGTGAAAGAACTGTCGATCACGGTGGAGGATGCCGCCAAGCTGGTCATGTCAGCGGGCCTGATCCAGCCAGGCGATACGCCGAAGGCCAACGGCTAGCAGCTTGCGTCAACCGGCCCTCAGCAGCCGGATCGCGGCATCGCGTTCGAAGAGATAGAGCAGCGCGCGCAGGGCCTGCCCGCGCGGTGACGCCAGATCAGGGTCGCGCTCGACCATCAGCCGCGCATCATCGCGTGCGGCAGCCAGCAATTCGCCATCGGATTCCGGCCGCGCGATCCGCCAGTCGGGCGAACCGGATTGCCGTGTGCCGAGCATCTCGCCTTCGCCACGCAAGAGCAGATCTTCTTCCGCGATCCGGAAGCCATCTTCGCTTTCACGCATGATCGACAGACGCGCTTCGGCCACGGGACCAAGCGGCGCCTTGTAAAGCAACAGGCATGTGGAAGCCCCCGCGCCACGCCCGATGCGCCCGCGCAGCTGATGCAGCTGCGACAGGCCGAAGCGCTCGGCATGTTCAATGACCATCACGGTCGCTTGCGGCACATCGACTCCCACCTCGATCACTGTCGTGGAAACAAGAATCTGCGTCTCGCCAGCCGCGAAGCGGCGCATCGCCTCGTCCTTCTCGCGACCCGGCATCTGGCCATGCAACAGGCCGACGCTCATGCCGAAAAGCTGCTGCAGCGCTTCGAAACGCTCCTGCGCCGCAGCCACATCGATGAACTCGGATTCCTGCACCAGCGGGCAGACCCAATAGACCCGCGCGCCGCCGGCAATTGCGCGGCGCACGCCATCGACGACATCGCCATATCGCTCCAGCGGCAGGGCGCGCGTGGAGATAGGCAGGCGTCCGGCGGGCTTTTCCGCCAGCACGGACACGTCCATGTCACCAAACCAGGTGAGCGCCAGCGTTCGGGGGATGGGCGTGGCCGTCATCACCAGAATATCAACCGCCTCGCCCTTGGAACCAAGCAACAGCCGCTGATGCACGCCAAAACGATGCTGCTCATCAACCACCGCCAGCGCCAGATCGGCAAAAGCCACACCGGACTGGAACAGCGCATGCGTGCCAATTGCCATGGCGATGCGGCCTGATGCCAGACCTTCAAGCACGCGCGCGCGCTCAGCGCCTTTCTCGCGCCCGGTGAGCAGGGCAAGCTCCAGCCCGGCGGCCGCTGCAATTGGCTGGAGTCGGGCTGCATGCTGTCGGGCAAGGATTTCGGTTGGTGCCATCAATGCCGATTGTCGCCCCGTCTCGGCAGCTGCGGCCATGGCCAGCAGCGCCACCACCGTCTTGCCTGACCCGACATCGCCCTGCAGCAGGCGCAGCATGCGCTCCGGCTTGGCCATGTCGTCGCGAATATCAGCCACGGCCTTGGCCTGGCCATCTGTGAGCCTGAAAGGCAGGGCATCTTCGATCTGGCGCACCAGTGCGCCATCGCCGCGTGTGCTGCGGCCACTGCGGGTCTTCTGCTGGCGTCGCACCAGCGCCAGTGCGAGCTGGCTCGCCAGCAACTCGTCATAGGCGAGGCGCCGCCGCTCGGGCGTGTCGAGCTGGATTGAGGCGACGTCCGGCGGCGCATGCATCGCCACCATGGCAGTGCGGAAATCAGGTGAGGCGTTTTTCGCCAGCCAGCCGGCATCCTGCCATTCCGGCATCTCGGGGCAACGGGCCAAGGCGCTCGCCGCCATCTTGGCAAGAAAACGCGTGTTCAGGCCTTCAGTCTGGCCATAAACGGCCTCGATGGATGGGGCTGCGGCAAAAGCCTTGGCATCCATGATGCGGTCCGGATGCACCATCTGGCGCCGACCGTCCCACATTTCCAGTTTACCCGAGACATAGCGGATTTCGCCAATAGGCAGCACCTGCTGCATGCGGCGCTGATCGCCGTGAAAAAAGACCAGCGTGACATCGCCGCTCTCGTCCTCGACCACGACGCGATAGGGCGCGCGCGCGATGCCCGGAGGTGCAGGGCGATGCGAGGTGACGCGCCCGGCAAAGGTTGCGGTTTCGCCGTAAGGCGCGTCCGCAATCGAGCCAGACGGCCTGCGATCAACAGCGCCCTGCGGCAGGTGAAACAGCAGATCGATCACGCGAGCCGGTGTGTCATCACGCCCCACCAGCCGGTCCAGCAACGGCGCGAGCTTGGGGCCAATGCCGGGCAGGGTGGTGACCGGCGCAAACAGCGGATCGAGCAGACTCGGGCGCATCGCTCAGCGCTCCCGCCAGCCAGCAAGAGCCATGCGCGCGACGCAACCATGCCGCAGGCAGATTTCCACCTGAACAGACCTTTCGCCGCTGACTTGCTTGCCCATGCCAGCTATATAACCGCCACCCGGCTCGACTGCGACCGGCTTTTGGCGTTTTTGAACAGCGAGCTTTGTCCCATGTCCGGCACCACCGTTTCCAGCGCTGACCTTGATCCCTATCGCCGCAAGCTCCTGTTTCGCGCGTGGCATCGCGGGATGCGCGAGATGGACCTCATCATGGGCCGTTTTGCCGATGCCGAACTGGGGACGATGGCAGATGCCGATCTGGCCATCTTCGAAATCCTGATCGAGGTGCCGGATCGTGATCTGCTGTCCTGGATCACCAACGAGCACGAAACGCCGTCGAACTATGACACCGATGTGTTCAGGCGGCTGAAAGCCTTCCATCAACACGGCGCGCCGATTCATGTCTGACGCTTGCCTGGCGCATTGGCGGCCCAGCCGATGAGCACGATGACACCCATTACCCCGGCCCATCTGCTGCGGGCACGGATCGAGAAGGCATTGGTCGCGCTGGCAGGCGGCGACCGCGCGATCCTGTGCAATGTACCGGACGGTTTTGATGCCGTTGTGCTGGCTGAGATGGTGCGGCTGCGCGCTGGCAAGGCGGAAGGTGCGGCGCTGCTGACCTTTGTCGCGCGCGATGGCCAGCGCCTGCAGGCGTTAGAAAACGCACTGGCCTTTGTCGCGCCCGATCTCGAGGTGCTGAGTTTTCCGGCCTGGGATTGCCAGCCTTATGACCGCGTCTCACCCAGTTCGGCATTGGTGGCGCACCGCATGACAACCTTGTCGCGGCTGGCCAAGTCGCAATCGGGCGAGCGACCGCGCCTGCTGCTGACCAGCGTCAACGCCATTCTCCAGCGCGTTCCGGCCCGTGCCAAGGTGGCTGCCGAGAGCTTTTCGGCTGCGCCCGGCAACATGGTCGATCTCGATCTGCTGGCCCGCTGGCTCGACATGAACGGTTACATGCGCACCAGCACCGTGCGCGAGACTGGCGAGTTCGCCGTGCGCGGCGGCATTGTCGACCTCTACCCGCCGGGGATGCCAGCGCCGCTCCGGCTCGATTTCTTCGGCGACACGCTGGAGTCCATCCGCACGTTTGACGCCGAGACGCAGCGCTCGACCGGGCAATTGCGGGCGCTCGATCTCGTTGCGATGAGCGAGGCGCAGCTCACCACCGAATCGATCAAGCGTTTCCGCCAGAGCTACATCACCACTTTCGGCACGCCGGGCCGCGACGACAC